>NZ_JBFUIU010000263.1:0-11304 GCF_056401695.1 Variovorax sp. P4_D9 | reverse complement strand
GTGCAGCGCCTGGGCTGCTTCGGTCAGGTTGAAGCCGCATCGCACGGCCTCGCGCACGGAGCGCAGTTGTTGGAAATTCATCGGAGCCAAGTCGGAAGGTCGTGCCAATCAGCACGAGGCTGCCGATTCTGCGGGCGCGTCCGTCAACGGCGAACGACCGATTCGTTGCTTTCAAATAAGGGAAATATCTGTAGCCGCGCGGCGGGGGGTCTAGGGCACGACGTGTGAACTTTTGAGGAAAAGCCGTCAGGAGCGAAGAAAAACTGTCAGCAACCCAACAGCGGGTGAAGGCACGACTCACCACGGAGTGCCGGCCGCTGTCGCGCTTCGCTTGAGGCCAACCTGGCCCCGAGAGAGTCCGTCGCCGGAGATGTTGCAGCGCGGAGGCGACGGCTTCACCACCCCCGCTGTGCACAGTTGCCTCCTGAGGCATGGCTTTCTATGCTGTTGAAGCAGCACTAGTACATCAACCCGAAAGTATCGGAACATATCGGTGGCTGAGCTTTCGATCTGCATCCTGCCGAGTGAAGCTCCATTTGATGGTTCGCTGTCGATGATTGCGCTCGCGCTGCCAAGCGTTGACTTCGGATTGAAGAGCCTGTCGACTGGGAATTCGCCGATCCAGGTACTGACGACTGAGGATTCCGATCTCGATCTCTGCCATGTTCAGCCAACTCGCGTGCTTGGGCGTGTAGTGGAGCTCCACTCTGCGCAGCAGTTTGGACGCGGCGCGTTGACCCAGTACATCTTCGAAGCACTTTCTGAAGGGCGTGTTCAAGTTGTCGAGTACCAGATGCACACGCTTGGCTTTCGCGTATACCCCGGTGAGCAACTCGCTGACGAAGCCAACGAAGTCGGGCTTGGCGCGGTGCTYGGTGACCGTGACGAGCCGGCGACCGGCCTTGGGCTCGATCGCCACGAACAGATTGGTGGTGCCGTTGCGCTTGTATTCGTARTCCAGTYTGGCAGGGCTGCGCGGCTTCATCGGMAGCGGCTCGCGGCTGTGGKCGAGCARCTGCAKGCTCTTCTCGTCGATSCAGATGACSGSCTCGGTTGGCCGAAGCGRTCGAGCRTACAGCTCAAAGCAAGCCGTACATGCGTTGACGGTACTCCTSGGTYAGCRCTCCCACGCACCACATCACYTTGCGCCAGGGTTTGAGATCGYTTTTTTTAGAATRCGGCGTACCGTCTCTCGACCCAGGGYGCCCAAACCGGGCTCTCGGCGTGCAGCGCGCTCGAGTTCGACCAGAGTCCAGCGCTGTYGTCCTTCGGGCGGTGACGAGCACGCCAGCGCTGCGACGCGCGCCTGCGCGTCGGTGTCGTACCGGCTCGGCCGACCGGGACGAGMAACGTCGAACAGCGCCAACTCCAACCCGCCTTGCAGATATGCAGCGCGCGCRCGCCACAACGCGGTGCGCCCGATGCCAAGCACCGCCATGAYCTGCGCCTCTGGCACGCCTCGGTCCGCTGGCGCTCCCAAACGTTCCGCCGGAAGCGTGGCGCCCGCATCAATGCACACGGCGCTAGCCCAATCCCCGAGATATGTATTGGCGCCGGCCTGTTTCCGTATCAATACCGTGATGTCCGTGGGGCTGAACCCGAAGATCCATACTCGGCGGGCCGCTCCGAGAGGTGACGGTCGCGACCGACCGGTCATGGCCGACAGTACGCGTCCGAATTGGGCGTTCCCTGCTTGATCAGCTGCTGGACGATTCGAGGCTGTACCGGAAGGGAAGCGACTACCACGCGTTGCTTGACTTTGTGATCCTCCTGCCCAACTTCGCGCCCTTCAACGCCATGTTGCTGCAGCTTCAGAAGCCCGGCCGGAGCTATGCAGCATCGGCGCCGGATTGGCGTGACCGATTCGGCCGATATATCAAGGAGGGGGCACGGCCCTTGCCCATACTTTGGCCCTTCGGGTCGGTGGCCTTGGTCTATGACGTCCTGGATACCGACGGCGCCGCCTTGCCAGCTGGGGTCGCAGCCTTTACGGCGGAAGGTGGCATCACGTCGGCGATCTTGGAAGCCTGCTCCAAGAAGTTGTCTGGCAAAGGCATCGAATGGAGTTGCGTGGATGCCGGCGACAACCTTGCAGGGTCGATCCGGCTCTTGGCGCGCTCGGTCAAGCCCGACGTTCCGTCGCACTACCGCATGAGGGTGAACCGCAATCACAACGTCAATGTGCAGTTCGCCACGTTGACCCACGAGCTCGGCCACCTGTTCTTGGGGCATCTTGGCGCCGACAAGTACCTCAACATTCCGGATCGCCCAAGGCTCGAGCACAGACAGCGGGAACTGGAAGCCGAATCCGTCGCCTACATCGTCTGCGGCCGCAACGGCGTCGAGAACAACTCGAAAACCTACCTCGCCGCCTATGTGAAGGAAGACACGACTGCAGAGACCGTCGACTTGTACCAGGTCATGCGAGCAGCCGGTCAAGTCGAAACCTTGCTTGGGCTGGCGGCGCGCACCAAGTTCGAGCGGCCAATCAAACCGGGCGGTGATGGCCCCGGTTCTGCGGCCTGAGAGCAGCGCGAGGGCAGCAACCGGCCATGAGCCGCCATTTGACGGTGCTCCCGAAAGCGGCCCCTTGCGGCATTCGCGACAACCCTTCCAACTCATCGGCGAGCGCTTCCCGAGTTGGCTACGGCTTTCGTCTTCGCGCCTTTGTCCTGGCAGGTGGGCTGGCCTGCCTCAATGTCTCCTGCGCCCAGAGGCCAATGGCACGTTCGGTGCTCCGTCCTTCCTCCACAAGCCACGCGCGGAATTCAGCGATTACTGCGTTGTGAGACGAGGCCGGTGAAGTATTGGCGTAGTAGTGCCGATGCATCGCGCCATGCAAGCCGAAGGGCGCGCACAGCTTTCCTGCCACGATGTCGTCTGCGACAAGGAAAAGCGGCACCAGCACCACGCCAAGTCCCTCCGATGCAGCCTGCAAGGCGAAGTACATCTGTTCGAAGTGAAGCGTGCCGACTCCTGCGATCTTCTGTATTCCCGCCGCATCGAACCAGGTCGACCACGGGTAGGGCTCGGTCGTGTAGCGAATCAGCGTATGTCGTGACAGGTCCGCAGGGCTGTGCAAACCTCCCGTCTCCACAAAGTCCGCATGACAGACCGGGACGATGGTCTCTGTCATGAAGGGCACGGAGTCGCAACCTGTCATCGGCTCCAGCGCCCCCCGTATGGCGATGTCGTACTTGTTCTCCTGGAAGTGCACGGGTGCAATCGATGTGGTCAGCCGCACTTCCACGCCAGGCCGCTTGCGTTGATAGGTCGATAGCCGCGGGATCAGCCAGCGCATCGTGAAAGTCGGCGGGGCACTCACGTTGATGGCCGACGTGTTTTGCGTGGCCTGCGCCGTTGCGACAGACAAGCGATCAAGAAGCGATGTGAGTTCCTGCGCATAGGCGCGGCCGCTGTCCGTCAGTCCTATCTGCGAGGCACTGCGCTGGAAGAGTGCGACGCCCAGCCAATCCTCCAGCAGCGTGACCTGCCTGCTGACCGCGCCGTGCGTGACATGCAGCTCCTCCGCAGCCTTGGTGAAGCTGACATGACGGGCGGCGGCCTCGAAGGCTTTCAAGGCGTTGAGCGGGGGGAGCTTTCTCATGATGGCACTCGCAAATGTCGCGGCGTCCGGGACGTGCGCCAGGCTGTGAGATTTTCTCACGCTGGGCCAGTTTTGATCGATTGCCCGGAAGTCGGCGGGAAAACAGAATTCTCCTACCGAAACGAGACAAACGAAGAGAGCAGAAAGCACGCAGCGGCACAGGAATGTGAGATTTCCTCGGGCCGCCACCGACCGCGCTGACTTGCTCCTCTCCACCTAAAGCAGCAACCAACCCGCGTGAGAACATGAAAGCAGCACCCTTCGACTACGTCCGCGCGGAATCTCTGGAGCACGCGTTGGACTGCCTGAACCAGCACGGCATGGATGCCAAGGCGATCGCCGGTGGACAGAGCCTTGTTCCCATGATGGCGATGCGCCTCGCGAGGCCCACTGTCCTTCTGGACATCTACCGGCTCGCCGATCTGCGACAGGTCAGCATCGAGGCGGACAGGGTCCGGATGGGCGCCACCACCCGGCAGCGGACGGTAGAGCACGGGACTGAACTTCATGCGGCGCTGCCGCTGGTTCGCGATGCCCTGCGTTGGGTGGGACATATCCAGACGCGCAACCGCGGGACGGTTGGCGGCAGCCTGGTTCACGCGGACCCCTCAGCCGAACTACCGCTGGCGGCAACGGTGCTCGATGCGACGCTGCGGCTGCAAAGCCAGGCCGATGGCGAGCGCCAAGTCTCCGCGCAGGATTTCTTTCTCGGCCCCATGTTCACCGCGACAGGTGAAACCGAATGCCTCGTCGAGATCGAATGGCCGGTGTGGCAAGGCACCGTCACCACAGCCTTCGATGAAACCGCAATGCGCAGTGGCGACTTCGCCATGGCCTCTGCCGCCTGCCAGATTGAGCTGGATGCAGACGGCGTCTGCCGCCGCGTGGCCTTCGGCGTCGGCGGGGTGGATGGCACGCCAAGGGCATTTCCGGAGCTGGCCCAGCAGTTGGTCGGCTATCGCATCGATTCGGGCATGGCCAAAGAAATGGCCCAAGCCGCCCTGCAGCAGACCGAGCCGGGATCGGACCTGCATGCGAACGCCGACTACCGGCGCCATCTGGGCGTCGTGATGCTCACGCGCGTCCTGCTCAAGGCCGCCCAGGCGCAGAGCCCCGCATCCACCCTTCAACACTGAGACAAGAAAGCACTGCCATGTCTTCCTCCCTAGTCACGGTCGAAATCAAAGTCAACGGCGTCATACAGCCACGCGCCATCGAAGCGCGCACCACACTGGTCGACTTCGTGCGCGACCATTTGGGCCTCACCGGAACCCATGTGGGTTGCGAACACGGCATCTGCGGCGCGTGCTCCGTCTTGCTGGACGGCGAGCCGGTGCGCTCCTGCTGCATGTTTGCCGTCCAGGCCGATGGCATGTCGGTAACCACCGTCGAGGGCCTGGCGCCGCAGCGCGGATGCCTGTCGAAGATCCAGGACGCCTTCTGCGAAACGCATGCGCTGCAGTGCGGTTACTGCACGCCGGGAATGCTGGTCGCCTGCCATGCACTGGTGGAGCGCACGCCGCAACCCAACGAAGCCCAGATCCGTGACGCGATCGGCGGCAACCTCTGCCGGTGCACGGGCTACCAGCAGATCGTCGACGCGGTGAAGTTGGCCACCTCGCCGGGGTATGAGGTCAAGGACGCCCAGGGCAAGCGCGAGGCGGTGTCCCATGGCTGATCCGAAGCACCCTGCCTACCAGGCTTTCAAGTACATCGGCCGTCATCGTCGGGCGGTGGAACACCGTCGCTTTGTCACGGGCAAGGGGCACTATGCGGCCGACGTGGTGCCGGCGGGACTACTGCATGTGGCGATCGTTGCCAGCCCCTATGCGAGCGCCCGCATCCTGTCCATCGACACGTCTGCCGCCCTGGCGATGCCGGGGGTGCATGAGGCACTGACCGGCGAGGAACTCAATGACGTCATCGATCCCATGCTGCCCGGGGTCGACGCGCCGAAGGTGGCACGCTATCCGCTGGCGCGCGGCGTGGTGCGCTATGCCGGCGAGTGGGTGGTGGCCGTCGTGGCCGAGTCCCGCGCCCTCGCCGAGGATGCCGCCGAACTGGTGAACGTCGAGTACGAGCCCACGCCCCATGTGGTGGATCCCGAGAGGGCGATGGAACCCGATGCCCCAAGRGTGCACCCGGCGCATGGCGGCAACATCATCTGGAACCGCAAGTTCACTTGGGGTGAGGTCGACGAGCACTTCGCCGCGGCGGAGCACCAGTTGAGCTACCGGGCCCGATGGGCGCGCAGCTCCACCGTGCCGATCGAGACCTTCGTTGCCACCTGCAGCTGGAACGATGCGACGCAGATCCTGGATGTCTGGGCCTCGATCCAGATGCCCAAGTATCCCGACCTGCTGGCCAAGTGCCTGCGCCTGCCCGGCAATGGCGTGCGCGTGCACTTCGACGTGGACGTGGGCGGCAGCTACGGCCTGAAGCGCGGCCTCAAGCACACCATCCTGGTGGGCTACCTCGCTCGCAAGCTGGGCCGGCCAGTGCGCTTTCTTGAGGACCGGCTGGAGAACATGCGCGGCGGCGACATGCAGGGGCCGGATCGAATCTTCGAGGTCAGCCTGGCCTTCAATGGCGATGGCGCCATCCAGTCGATGCGCATGCGCGCCATCGATGACATCGGCGCGTACTCCGGACGTTCCCCCTTGCAGCTTGGCAAGCCCGTGGGCGCCATCGTGGGGCCGTACAAGATCGCCAGCGTCGAGTACGACGCCTACTCGGTGATGACCAACAAGACGCCGCAGGAAGCGGTGCGCGGCTTCGGCCAGGCACCGACCAACTACGCCATCGAAACGGGCATCGACAGGGTCGCCCGCTACCTCGGCATGGACCGGGTGGAGCTTCGCCGCAAGAACCTGATTCACAAGGATTCGTTCCCCTATCTGATCCCGAGCGGTACCTACTACGACTCGGGCGACTTCGAGGCCGTGATGGACAAGGCGCTCGCAGCGGCGGGATACGACGAACTGGTCCAGCAACGGGACGCGCTGCGCGCCAAGGGCTTGCTGGCGGGCATCGGCGTGTCCACCTGCCTGGAGCCATCCGGCGGCAACTCTGCCTTCGAGCCCCTCTTCAATCCGAAGAACGAGACGACGACCTGGATGGACTCCTGCCTCATCCGCATCGACCTCAACGGTGCGGTGACAGCCTTGATGGGCACCTCAACCTCAGGGCAGGCGCACGAGACGCTGGTGTCGACCGTGGTTGGCGAAGTGCTGCAGCGAGAGCCGGACAGCATCCGCGTGCTGCATGCGGATTCGCTCAACGCTCTGCCATCGAACAGCCCGGTGGGCAGCCGTATGGCCATCATGCTCGGAGGCGCCGCGGCCGGCGCCGCAAAGATCCTCAAGCACAAGCTGCTCACGATCGCTGCGCACAACCTGGAGGTGCCCGAGGAAGACCTGGCCTATGAAGACGGCAACGTCGTCGTGCAGGCCGACCCCGCCCGCCGGATGAGCTGGGACGAGCTGGTGGCGATCGCCCACCGCAAATACCACTGCATGCCTCCGGGCATGGAGCCGGGGCTCCAGGAGAAGTTCTGCTGGGAAGTGCCCACGGGCGGGAAGATGCCGACGGAGGATGGGCGCGTGCAGATGTACCCGTGCCACTCCTTCGAGTCCCACGTCGTCCTCGCCAGCATTGATCCGCAGACCGGCAAGACCCACCTGCACCGCTACGCCGTCGGCCACGACTGCGGCGTGATGATCAGCCCGGACGTGGTTCACGGCATGACCTACGGCGGTGTCGCCCATGGCCTGGGCGCTGCACTGCTTGAGAAGTTTGCCTTCTCCGAGGAAGGGCAACTGCTCTCGGGCACCTTCATGGACTATCTCCTGCCCAGTGCGGAAGAGGTGCCCTCGATCACCATCGTCGACCACTGCACGCCATCGCCGCTGACCGTGTTCGGCCAGAAGGGCTCGGGAGAAGCCGGCTATCTCGGCGGCCCGGCCGCGATCGCCAGTGCCATCAACGATGCGCTGGCCCCCGTCGGCGCAAACATCAACGAACTGCCCATGACGCCGCAAGCCGTCTGGCGCGCGCTGCGCGCGGCCGGGGTGAAGGAATCCGAATGACGAACGCAGACATCCAGCAGCGCCGTGTGCGCGGCCACCACGGAGAACTGTCCGTGCGATTGCAAGGCGATCCGAAAGACCCGGCAATCGTCATGACCCACTCCATCCTGTCGTCCGGCCTCATGTGGGACGAGCAGGCGGCACTCCTCGCCGCGCAAGGGTGGTATGTGCTCCGCATCGATACCACGGGGCACGGGGATTCGCCGGCGCCGACGTCCCAAGCGGTCACCATGGACGGCCTGGCCGCGGACACCGTCGCGGTGCTGGATGCGCTGGGCATCGCGAGGGCGCACTACTTGGGGCTGTCTCTCGGAGGAATGAGCGGCTTCGGGCTGGGCATCCAGCATGGTGCGCGGCTCCTGAGCCTCGTGCTGTGCGCCGCGCGAGCCGATGCACCGCCTGCAGTGGCTGCGCCCTGGGACGAGCGCATTGCGCTTGCCGAAGAGCACGGGACCTGCGCACCGCTTGCCGTACCGACGATCGAACGCTGGTTCGGGAAGGAGTTCGTGGCAGCGAATCCCGAGACCTCCGGGCGTCTTCAGGCCATCGCGGCCGCCACCTCGGTCAAGGGATTCGTCGGATGTGCCCGCGCTATCCAGGGACTGGACTATCTCGCGGAGGTGGCACGCATTGCAACGCCCACGACGCTGATCGTCGGCTCGAACGATGGCGTGCTGCCCGAGGCAATGCACAGCCTGCAGCAGCGCATCCCCGGCGCAGCGCTCGAGACGATTCCCCACGCGGGGCACCTGCCCAACGTCGATCAACCCACTGCGTTCAACGCGGCGCTGCTGCGCCACTTCAAGCAGGTCCGCAATCAACCCCTCACCAACTGACCCACGGAGACTCTCATGCACCCCCATCTCATCGTCGAACAACAGGGCCGCCTGTTGTCCGTGACCCTCAACCGCACTGACGACAACGGCGTTTCGGACAGCATGGCATCGGCACTGTCGCAACTGCTCGCCACGGCCCACCAGACCTCCGACGCAGTCCTGTTGCGCAGCGCCGGCCCGGACTTCTGCACCGGGCGGATTCGCGATGCCGGGCCCACGCCCGCAGCCTCCGAGGCGTACACCCGCCGCGACGAATACGACGGCATCTTCGGCAGCTACCAGGCCATGCGTGGTGCGAAGGTGCCGATCATCGGCGTGATCAAGGGGCGTTGCATGGGCTTCGGCACGGCGATCGCGTCCCTGTGTGACRTCAGCTTTGCCAGTGACACCGCCACGTTCAACATTCCGGAGATCGGCCACAACGTGATGCCGACGATGGTGATGTCGGCGGTGTACGACCGCATGAACCGCAATGCCATTCTCTGGATGGCGTACTCCACCGATTTCGTCGATGCGCAGCGAGCCCTGGCCTATGGACTGGTCAGCCAGGTGGTACCCGAGGCAAAGCTGGAGGCCGAAGTGGAGCGCTTTGTCGGCTTGCTGTTGTCCCGCCCGCGTCCGGCAATTCTGGGCCTCAAGGAATATCTGCGCGTGGCCCCTCGCATGGACGAGCAGGCTGCCATCGACTATGCGCGCAGCCTGCATTCCATGGTGAACACGGCGGCTGGGATGAAGAAGAACGCGCATTGAGGCCATCATGGAAATCACCGGCACACAAACCATCGCGGCCCCGCGCCAACGCGTCTGGGATGCACTGAACGATCCCGACATCCTGAAGATGAGCCTGCCCGGCTGCGAGTCTGTCGAGCGGACATCCGCAGAGGAATTCAAGGTGATCGTCGCCGCGGCCATCGGCCCGCTGCGTGCGCGCTTCAAAGGGCTGCTCAAGATGTCGGATGTCGATGCGCCCGGGTCCTGCACCATGCTGTTCGAGGGGCAGGGAGGTGCGATCGGCTTCGGCAAGGGCAACTCCTCAGTCAAGCTGACCGAATCCAACGGCCAGACGGAGCTCACCTACACCGCCGAGGCGCAGGTGGGAGGCAAGCTCGCCCAGGTGGGTTCGCGGCTCATCGACAGCGTCGCGCGCAAGATGGCCGACGATTTCTTCAAGGCCTTCAAGGCGCAATTGGGCGACGTGCCCGCTGCGGCAAAAAGCGCACTCGTGGCGGTGCCCATTGCGAAGGAGTCCGCAGGTCAAGCAGGCAACCCTGCACCGAAGGCGCCAAGCGTCGACAACGCAGGCGCTGTGGTGGCCCCTGCAGTGCCAGCGGTCCCCATCGTCCAGCCGACGGCAAGCGTCCCTGCGGGGGTGCTGGTGCCCGGTTGGTGGCTTGCCATTGCGGCAGCCATCGGCTCCTTCGCAACGCTGGCAGGCGTCCTGTTCGCACGCTGAGCGGCACACCTTCCACTACCCACTGACAGATCGAGATGGAGATAGACATGAAGAATGCTGGAATCAGTCGGCGCAGCGTCGTCCTTGCCGCTGCGGGCGTCAGCTTCGCCGGGGCAACAGGCGCTCAGCTTTCCAATGGATCGCAGGTCGTGAAGATCCTCGTCGGATTTCCTGCCGGACAGGCCACCGACATCGTGGCTCGGTTGCTCGCCAACAAGCTGCCCGCCGTGACCGGTGCCAACTACATCGTCGACAACAAGCCGGGCCAAGGTGGAAGTCTGGCCATGGGCGCGCTTGCAAAATCCCCGGCCGATGGCAGCGTCATGATGCTCACGCACATGTCCGCCGTGGCAACCAATCCGCACATGTACAAGTCGGTGCCCTACGACTCGATGAAGGACTTCGAGCCGGTGGGACTGCTGGGCGACCTTCCTTTTGTGCTGGTATGCAATCCATCGATGCCCTTCGGCAACGTGGAGCAGTTGGTGCGCTACGCCAAGGAGAATCCGGGCAAGTTGACGAACGCGTCCTCAGGCAACGGCACGGTCTCTCACCTGGCCATGGAAGACTTCAAGCGCCGTGCGGGCATCGACATCCTGCACGTGCCCTACAAGGGCAGTGGCCCCGGCCTGACGGACGTGGTTGCGGGCCAGGTGTCTCTCGCATTGGAGACGGCCGCGGCAGTGCAGCCCTTTGTCCAATCCGGTCGCCTCAAGGCGCTGGCCGTGGGCACGACCACGCGGCTGAGCACGATGTCGAACGTGCCAACCATTGCGGAGCAAGGCTTCAAGGATTTCAGCGCAGTCACCTGGCTGATGCTTCTCTATCCTGCCGGCACGAACAGCAAGTTGGTGGCGACCACGTTCGCGGCGATGAACAAGGCTATGCAGACGCCCGACGTCGATGCACGAATGCGGCAGATTGGCACCATTCCAAGGTTCAGCAAGAGCCCGGCGGAAGCGGCGGCCTTCGTTCGGAGCGAATACGCCCACTGGGGCGAGGCGGTCAGACGCAGCGGAGTTCAGCTCGACTAGGTGGTCGCGTAATGCCGTACCCGAGGTGGCGCCAATGCCTCGCAGGTGCGCCCCGTCTTGTTCGGTTGCGGAAGATGTGGCCTGCCGGGCAAACTCGAACGTCAGCTTTGATCATCTGGAAATGTCCGCAACGGGCCCCTTTCGGTCGTTCGACTGGACTCCCAAGTGAATCCGCTAATCCGCTCTCCTTGATTGGTCGATCACTTGGTCGGCTCCTGTTGAGCTGGACCGCCGGCGCTACTTGTGCTTCGTCAACAGCCAGTTGACGGACCTGCCCCTGAAGGTT
>NZ_JBFUIU010000262.1:0-11342 GCF_056401695.1 Variovorax sp. P4_D9 | reverse complement strand
GAGATGAAGAAACGCGGCAGCAAGGATGGCGATCTGATCGGCCTGCTGTCGGCCTCGGGCGCGATGTCAGAGACCATTCCGCCGAGCATCGTGCTGATCACGGTCGGCTCGGTGACGGGAGTGTCGATCACCTCGCTGTTCGTCGGCGGGCTGATGCCGGCGGTGGTCGGGCTGGTGCTGATGGCGATCGTGGTCTGGTGGCAGACCCGCCGCGAAGACATGTCCGGCGTCACCAAGGCATCGCGCCGCCAGATCGGCAAGCTGCTGCTGGTGGCACTGCCCGCGCTCGCGCTGCCCGTGATCATTCGCACCGCGGTGGTCGAAGGCGTCGCGACGGCCACCGAGGTCTCGACAATCGGCATCTTCTATACCTTGCTGGCGGGCCTGTTCATCTACCGCCAGTTCGACTGGCGGCGCATCTATCCGATGCTGCTCGACACGGCGTCGCTCTCGGGCGCGATCCTGCTGATCGTCGGCTGCGCCACCGCGATGGCATGGGCCCTGACCCAGTCGGGCTTCGCGCAGGACCTGGTCAAGATCATGACCGCGGTGCCGGGCGGCAAGATGGGCTTCCTGCTGGTGTCCGCGCTCGCCTTCGTGGTGCTGGGCAGCCTGCTCGAAGGCATCCCCGCGATCGTGCTGTTCGGGCCGCTGCTGTTTCCGATCGCCAAGCTGGTCGGCGTCAACGAGGTGCACTACGCGATGGTCGTCATCTTCGCGATGGGGCTCGGCCTCTTCGCGCCACCTTTCGGAGTCGGCTTCTACGCCGCCTGCGCCATCGGACGCGTGTCGCCCGACGTCGCGATGCCGCGCGTGTGGCCGCACATGGCGGCGCTCTTCTTCGCCTTACTGCTGCTGGTCTTCGTGCCATGGTTCTCGATCGGCTTCCTGTAGCCAACGGCCATCGGCCGCCCAACCACCGGCACTCGCCGCCATCACTCATTCCTGCTGGAGACTGAATTGAAAATCGAACGCATCCAGACCATCGTCACCTGCCCGGGCCGCAACTTCGTCACCGTCAAGATCGTCACTGACGAAGGGGTTGTCGGGCTGGGCGATGCCACGCTCAACGGCCGCGAGCTGGCGGTCAAGGCCTACCTCGACGAGCACTTGTTCCCCTGCCTGATCGGCCGCGATCCGCGCAACATCGAGGACATCTGGCAGTACCTCTACCGCGGCGCCTATTGGCGGCGCGGTCCCGTGACGATGACCGCCATCGCCGCCATCGACATGGCGCTCTGGGACATCAAGGGAAAACTGGCCGGCATGCCGGTGTACCAATTGCTGGGCGGCAAGAGCCGCGATGGCCTCATGGTCTACGGCCACGCCAACGGCCGCGACCACGCCGAGGCCATCGAGGCGGTCCAGAAACACAAGGAGGAAGGCTTCAAGGCCATCCGCGTGCAGTCCGGCGTGCCGGGGCTCGAGAAGACCTATGGGGTCGGCAAGACCAAGGGCTATTACGAGCCGGCCGAAAAAGGCCTGCCACCCGAAGAACCCTGGGACACATCGCTCTACCTGCGCCACACGCCAGAACTGTTCCGCAAGGTGCGCGAGGCGGTCGGCTTCGACACGCATCTGCTGCACGACGCCCACCACCGCCTGACGCCGATCGAGGCTGGCCGCCTCGGCAAGGAACTCGAGCCCTACAGCCTTTTCTGGATCGAGGACGCGACGCCGGCCGAGAACCAGGAAGCCTTTCGCCTGATCCGGCAGCACACGACCACGCCGCTGGCGATCGGCGAGGTCTTCAACTCGATCTGGGACTGCAAGGACCTCATCAGCGAGCAGTTGATCGACTACATCCGCTCCACCATCACGCATGCGGGCGGCATCACGCACGTGCGTCGCATCGCCGACTTTGCAGCGATGTACCAGGTGCGCACCGGCTTCCATGGCGCCACCGACCTGTCGCCGGTGTCCATGGCCGCTGCCGTGAACTTCGGCCTTTGGGTGCCCAACTTCGGCATCCAGGAACTGATGCCGCACTCGCCGCTGACCGACGAGGTGTTCCCGCACAACTACCGCTACGAGGACGGCTACTTGGTCATGGACGAGGTGCCGGGCCTCGGCGTCGACATCGATGAAGAGCTGGCGGCGAAATACCCCTACGAGCGAGCCTATCTGCCGGTCGCGCGGCTGCGCGACGGCTCGATGTGGAACTGGTAGCCGCCTGCATCGGGCCTTCGAAACAGCGTACGAAACACAAGGAATCCATCATGCTCAGCGTCGTCGTCGATCAACCCAACAGCATGGCCGTCGTCGAACGGCCCCTGCCCGAGCCCGCGGTCGGCGAGGTGCGCGTTCGCGTGCGCTTCGCGGGCATCTGCGGCTCCGACCTGCACATATTCCACGGTCACAATCCCTTCGTCTCGTATCCCAGGATCATCGGCCACGAGTTCGTCGGTCGTATCGAATCGGTCGGCGCCGGCGTCAGCGCGTCGCGCATCGGCGAGACCGTGGTGGTCGACCCGGTGATCAGTTGCGGCCAATGCCATGCGTGCCTGATCGGGCGGCAGAACGTGTGCAGCCGCCTGCAAGTGATTGGCGTGCATCGCGATGGCGGCTTCAGCCAGTACGCCTGCGCGCCGGAAAAGAATGCCTACGTGGTGCCGAAGGGCCTGGCCGACGCCAGCGCGTCGGTGATCGAGCCCTTTGCGGTGGCGGCGAACGTCACCAGCCGTACCGGCGTGTTCCCGAGCGATGTCGCGCTGATCTACGGTGCCGGGCCGGTCGGGCTTAACCTGATGCAGGTGCTCAAGCGCGTCTACGGGATTCGCGCCTTCATCACCGATCACTTCGACGAGCGTCTGGCGCTGGCGCTGCAATGCGGCGCGGCAGAAGACGAGATCATCAACACCGCGCGAGAATCCCTGCCCGAAGCGCTGGCCAAACGCGGCGTCGAGGGCGGGCCGACCCTGATCTACGACGCGGTCTGCCATCCGTCGATCCTCGAGGAAGCGGTTCGCATCGCCGCGCCGGCGGGGYGCATTGGGGTGCTCGGCTTTTCGTCGACGCCTTCCGCCATCCCGCAGCAGGAACTGACGAAAAAGGAGCTGACGCTCTATGCCTCGCGCCTCAACTGCGCGATGTTCCCGACCGTGATCGACTGGATCACGCGCGGACTGGTCGATCCCGGCCGCATCATCAGCCACAAGGTCGACTTCCGCGACGTGGCGGGCGCCTTCGACATTGCGGAGCGCAACCCGCGCTACAGCTGCAAGGTGCTGCTCGACTTCGGCGTCGAAGCCTGAGCGCGACCGCAGGGAAAGGCGCACGCCGGACGCAAATGCCTATATGAGCTCCGCGATGGCCTTTCCCATTTCCAGGGTGCTGGCCTTGCCACCGAGATCGCCGGTGCGAGGTCCGTCCTTCAGCACCTGCTCGATGGCAGCGAGCATCGCGTCGTGCGCCTCGCGCTCACCCAGGAAATCCAGCATCAGTGCACCCGACCAGATCATCGCTATCGGGTTGGCGATCCCTTTTCCGTAGATGTCGGGCGCCGAACCGTGCACGGGCTCGAACAGCGACGGGAACTTGCGCTCCGGGTTCAGGTTGGCCGACGGCGCCAGGCCGATCGTGCCGGTACAAGCCGGTCCCAGGTCGGACAGGATGTCGCCGAACAGGTTGCTCGCCACCACCACATCGAAGCGCTGAGGCTGCAGCACGAAACGCGCGGTGAGGATGTCGATGTGCTGTTTTTCCACCTTCACCTCGGGGTAGCCACAGCCCACGGCATCGGCGCGACCGTCCCACCAGGGCATGCTGATGGCGATCCCGTTGCTCTTGGTCGCCACCGTCAGGTGCTTGCGGGGGCGTGACTGGGCGAGCTCATAGGCGTACTTGAGCACGCGATCGGTGCCGAAGCGGCTCATCACCGTCTCCTGCACCACGATCTCCCGCTCGGTACCCTCGTACATGATCCCGCCGAGGTTGGTGTACTCGCCCTCGGTGTTCTCGCGCACGATGTAGAAGTCGATGTCGCCTGCCTTGCGCCCTGCCAGGGGACACGCCACGCCTTCGAACAGGCGCGCGGGGCGCAGGTTGATGTACTGGTCGAACTCGCGGCGAAACTTCAACAGGGAACCCCACAGCGACACATGATCGGGCACTGTGTCGGGCCAGCCGACCGCACCGAAATAGATCGCATCCTGTACTTCGAGCTGTGCCTTCCAGTCCGCGGGCATCATGTCGCCGTGCTGCCGATGGTAGTCGCAGCTCGCCCACTCGATGTTCGTGAATTGCAGGTCGAAGCCGAAGCGGCTCGCGGCCTTCTCCAGCACCCGATGGCCCTCCGGCATGACCTCCTTGCCGATTCCGTCGCCAGGGATGCTGGCGATCTTCAGTGTCCTGTTGTGGCTCGTGCCCATGGTGCTTGTTCCAAGTTGAAATATTCGGTTCAGTACGCCGCGCCGCCGGCCGCGCTCATCGCGCTCTCGGTGCCCAGGCCGAAGTCGCTTGCCAGCCGGCGCGCGCCCTGGACCATCAGCGTCACGTCGATGCCGACGGCGACGAAGGTGGCGCCGAGTTCCAGGTAGTGGCGGGCCAGCCCGGCGTCGGCGGTGAGGGTGCCGGCGGCCTTGCCGCTGGCGACGATGGTTCGAATGGCTTGGTCGATCGCGGCCTGCACCTCCGGATGACCGGGTGCGCCGCGATGGCCCATCGAGGTGGCCAGGTCGGCGGGGCCGATGAAGACGCCGTCGACGCCATCGACTGCACAGATGGCCGGCAGATGGGTCAATGCCGTCCTCGTCTCGGCCTGCACCAGCAGGCACACCTCGTCGTTGGCGGCGCCCAGATAGTCGCGGCGGGCACCCCAACGGGAAGCGCGCGCCACGGCGGCGCCGACGCCGCGGATGCCCTCGGGCGGATAGCGCGTGGCGGCCACCAGTGCCCGCGCCTGCTCCGGCGTGTCGACCATCGGGACCAGCAGGTTCTGCGCGCCGATGTCGAGCAATTGCTTGATGAGCGCCGTGTCGCCGGTCACTGCGCGGACCACCGGCTGCGCCGGGTAGGCTGCCACTGCCTGTAGTTGGGCGAGCGTGCTGCGCACGTCGTTGGGAGCGTGCTCGCCGTCGATCAGCAGCCACTGGAATCCGGCCGTGGCACAGGCCTCGGCAGCGTAGGGCTGTGCCAGCGAGAGCCACAGGCCGATCTGCGCTCGTCCGGCGGCCAGTGCCTGCTTGAATGGGTTGTTCATCGCGTCGTGCTCCGATCAGTCGAGTTGGCCCTGGCACACGTACTTGGTGTGCAGGTAGTCGTCAAGCCCGTGCACCGAGCCTTCGCGGCCATAGCCGGATTCCTTGACGCCGCCGAATGGAGCGGCCTCGGCCGCCAAGGCGCCCTCGTTGATGCCGACGATGCCCGACTCGAGCGCGTCCGCGACGCGCCAGACGCGACGCGCGTCATTCGAGTAGAAGTAGGCGGCCAGCCCGAAAGGCGTGTCGTTGGCCGCRGCGACCACCTCGTCCTCGGTCTCGAAGCGGGTCAGGGCCGCCACCGGGCCGAAGGTCTCTTCGCGGGCGCAGGCCATGGTCGAGTCGGCGCCCACCAGAACGGTGGGTGCGAAGTAGTGGACACCGAGCTGCGGCAGACGTTCGCCGCCGGCCAGCACCTTCGCCCCGCGCGACACTGCATCCTGAACATGGCGCTCGACCTTCTCGACCGCGCGCGCATTGATCATCGGCCCGATCTGCGATGCCGGATCACTGGCCGGCCCGACCTTGAGGGCGCCGACCCGCGCCGCCAGCTTGTCGGCGAAGGCGTCGTGCACCCTGCTCTGCACGAATACCCGGTTGGGGCAGACGCAGGTCTGGCCGCCGTTGCGGAACTTGGAGGCCATCAGGCCCTCCACGGCGGCGTCGAGATCGGCGTCCTCGAACACGATGAAAGGCGCATTGCCGCCGAGCTCGAGCGAGAGCTTCTTGAGCGTGTCGGCCGAACGCCGCGCCAGGTGCTTGCCCACCGGTGTCGAGCCGGTGAAGGTGAGCTTGCGCACGCGCGCATCGTCGAGCCAGGCGTCGACCACTTCCGGCGTCTTCTCGCGCGAAGCCGTGACGATGTTGATGACACCCGCAGGCACGCCAGCCTCTTCGGCCAGCCTCACCAGCGCGAGCGAAGTCAGGGGCGTGTCCTCAGCCGGCTTGCAGACGACGGTGCAACCGGCGGCGAGCGCGGGCGCAATCTTGCGGGCAATCATCGCGGCCGGGAAGTTCCATGGCGTGATCGCCGCGACCACGCCCACCGGCTCCTTCATCGCGAACATGCGCCGACCCCGAACGGGCGCTGGGATGATCTCGCCGTTGATTCGCGTGGCTTCCTCGGCGAACCATTCGATGTAGCTTGCCGCATAGGCAACCTCGCCCTTGCCTTCGGCAAGCGGCTTGCCCTGCTCCAGCGAAATGAGCGTGCCGAGGTCGTCCTGGTTCGCCATGACGAGATCGTTCCAGCGCTTGATGATCTGGGCGCGTTGCTTGGCCGGGACCTTGCGCCACGAGGCGAAGGCCTGGTGCGCGGCGTCGGCCGCCGCGCGCGCTTCCGCGGCGCCGGAATCGGGCACTTGGGCGATCAGCGCGCCGCACGCCGGGTCCGTGACGTCGAGCTTGCCGCCGGTGGCTTCACGCCACTGGCCGGCGATGTAGTTGGCACCGCGCAGCAGCTCGGTGCGTTGAAGGGTCAGCGACATGGTGGGTCTCGTCGATCTTGAAAGCTGAAGAAGTGAGGTGCCTGACGCCGCGAGTCATCGCGGCGACCAAGTGATGGTCCGCCGGCGGCGCTAGCTGACGATGCCCATGTGCCAGGGCACGAACTCGTGGTCGCCCAGTCCCAGCAGCTCGCTCTTCGTCTTGTCTCCGGAGGCGGCGCGAAGGATCTGGTCGAAGATGCGCTGCCCCATCTGCTGCACGTCGACCTCGCCGTCGAGCACCGCGCCGCAGTTGATGTCCATGTCCTCTTCCAGTCGCGTGAACATCGGCGTGTTGCTCGCGAGCTTGATCGTCGGTGCCGGCTTGCTGCCGAACATCGAGCCGCGCCCGGTCGTGAAGCAGATCAGGTTGGCGCCACTGGCGATCTGGCCGGTGGAAGCGACCGGATCGTAGCCGGGAGAATCCATGAACACGAAGCCGGCCTTGTCGATCGGCTCGGCGTATTCGTACACCGCCTGCAGCGGCGTGGTGCCGCCTTTCATGGCCGAGCCGAGCGATTTCTCGAAGATGTTGGCCAGGCCGCCCGCCTGGTTTCCGGGGCCAACGACGCCATTGAACTGACCATTGTGGCCGCGCGTGTACGCCTCCCACCAGGCGAGTCGATCGAGCAGTTTCTGGCCGACCTCCGGACTGACCGCGCGGCGGGTGAGCATGAACTCGACGCCGTGGATCTCGGGCGTCTCCGACAGGATCGCGGTGCCGCCATGACGCACCAGGATGTCCATCGCCGCCCCGAGCGCGGGGTTGGCGGTGATGCCGGAAAAACCGTCGGAACCGCCGCATTCGAGTCCGATCTTCAGGTGCGCGGCACTGACGGGCTGGCGCCGGATGTCGTTGGCGACCGGCAGCATGGCTTCGATGGCTGCGATGCCGGCGGCGATCGTCGCGCGGGTGCCGCCGGTATCCTGCATCACGAAGGTCTTGACGTGGCTGCCGAGCGTCAGGCCCTGTGAGGCGACGAGGTCGGCCACCTGGTTCCGTTCGCAGCCCAGCCCGACGATCAGCACGCCGGCCAGGTTGGGGTGGCGGGCGTAGCCGGCGATGGTCCGGCGCAGGACGTCGAAGTGCTCGCTGGGAGACGACATGCCGCAGCCGCTGGTCTGCGCGAAGGCGACCACCCCATCGACGTTCGGAAAGGCCGCCAGCCGCTCGGGCGTGAAGTGCGCCGCGATGTGGTGAATGGCAGTGGCCGAGCAGTTCACCGACGAGATCAGGCCGATGAAGTTGCGAGTCGCGACGCGCCCATCGGGGCGCACGATGCCCATGAAGGTCGCGCGCTCGGCTTCCGGCACGTAGTCGACGGGCCGGACGTCTTCACAGAAACCGGGGTCCCGGTCGAAGTCGATCAGCGCCAGATTGTGCGTGTGCACGTGTTCGCCCGCTTCGATGTCGCGCATGGCCGCGCCGATCACCGTGTCGTACTTCTTCACCGGCTCGCCGGCCGGGATGCGGCAGGCTGCGATCTTGTGGCCCGCCGGCACCTGAGCGCGCATGCGCAGGCCGAACTCGGGCAACTCTTGCCCGAGGCCGATCGGCGAGCGGGCGATCAACACGTTGTCATTGGCGTGCAGGCGTATCAGCGCAGATGCAGCATCGAGCTTCGGGGTCGCGGGGGCGAGAGGTGCAGTCATGGCGGATCTCCGGCGTTCAGTTCTTGCTCATCAGTTCCTTGAGCTTGAGCCGTTCGATCAGCGATTTCTCCTTGGCATAGCTCGCGGCCACGTACTTCTCGTAGTCCGGGGCATCGAGGTACAGCAAGGGCGCATCGATCCTGGCGCAGGCCGCGGTGAACTCGGGGCTGTTCGCGGCGACCTTGAACGCCGCGCGCAGGCTGGCCAGCACCTCGGCCGGTATGCCCTTGGGAGCGCCGATGCCGTTGGGTGCATCCACGACCACGTTGTAGCCCGACTCTTTCAACGTCGGCACGTCCTTGAACTCGGTGGTGCGTTGATCCCCCCAGGTCGCCAGCAGGCGCAACTTGCCGGCCTTCACATGCGGCGCCCATGAACTCGAATCGGCAAGCACATCGATGTGGCCGCCCATCAGGGCCTGTAGCGCCTCGGCCCCGCCCTTGAAGGGAATCGCGTTGAACTTGACACCTGCAGCCATGGCGAACTCTTCCATGCCGACATGCGTCGCGCCGCCCAGTCCCGCGGTGCCGTAGGTGATCTTGTCCGGATTCGCCTTGGCATCCGCCACCAGGTCCTTGAGCGTCTTCCACGGGGCCTCGGTGCGCACGGCGATGCCGAAGGTCTGGCCCGAGACGCGGGCGATGTAGGTGAGGTCCTTCATCGGATCGATCTGCACCGTGCCCAATTGCGAGAAGCGCGTCACCGAAATCGGGATCTGTCCGATGGTGTAGCCATCGGGCTTTGCCGAGGCGAGCGCCTTCAGCCCGATCATGCCGGACGCCCCGGCCTTGTTGTCCACCACCACCGGCTGGCCGAGCTCCTTGGCGGCGGCCGAGCACAGCGCGCGCATCGTGACGTCCGCGGTGCCGCCCGCTGGCCAGGGGCAGATGAATGTCACCGGACGATCCGGGTAGCCGGCCGCGAAAGCGCGGCTAGTGGAAAGGGGAAGCACAGCGGCAGCGAGGCTGCCGAGCATGAACTGGCGGCGATCGGATCTCATCGTTTTGTCTCCTGATGTTCGGCGGGAAGATCGGATTGTTCGTCTTTGGATCATTACAATCCAATCAAAAAATAGACTCTCTTCATTCGGAATTGGTTATGGAGCTCACATGGCCGAGATCGACCGGGTATTGCGATCGAACCTGAAGCTGCGCCACCTGCAGCTGCTGGTGGCGCTGGATGAATTCCGGCACCTTGGGCGCGCTGCCGAGTTTCTGTCCGTGAGCCAGCCGGCGGTGTCCAAGACGCTGGTCGAGATCGAGCGCATGTTCGGCCTCGATCTGTTCGTGCGTTCCACGCGCGGCACCGAACCCACTGCCTATGGTCAGGCCGTGGTTCGCTTCGCCCGTTCGGTGCTGGCGGATTTCGGCCGTACGCGCGACGAGATCGCCGCCGTGGCCGGCGGTGCGGCCGGCCGCACGAGTGTCGGAGCGATGGTCGTGGCAATGCCCTCCCTTCTGGTGCGTGCCGTCGCGTTGGTCAAGCAGCGTTCGGCGCGCACCACGGTGCTGGTCGAGGAAGGCGATTTGACGAGGCTTCTCCCGAGGCTGCGCGTCGGCGAACTCGATCTCTTCGTAGGCCGGCTGGAGCCGGGCTATGCGTCGCCCGATCTGGACACCGAGCCGCTCTACGCCGAGCCGATGTGCATCGTCGTGCGTCCCGACCACGCGCTTGCGCGCGACACGAGAGTCGACTGGAAGAAGCTCGCCGGCGTTCCCTGGGTCGTTCCACCGCCGTGGGCATCTTCGCGGGTCAAGCTCGAGCAGATGTTCTACAAGCATGGCCTCGCGCCGCCCACCGACATCGTGGAGACGGCATCGTTTCTTGCCACGCTGACCTTCGTGCGCGAACGCCCTGCGGTGGGGTTCCTCGCCCGCGGCGTGGCGCGACATTTCGAGACCGAGGGCCTGGTCAAGGTTCTGAAGCTCAAGGTGCCGATCGAACTGCCACCGGTGGGGATGATTACCCTGCGAGGACGTCTTCGCACCCCGGCGACGGAGCAGCTGATGGACTGTTTGCGGCTGACGGCCGCAGGCGTGGAGCCGAGTCCTTCATGAAAAAAATCTGGGAAGCTGGCGCGAGACGACTGACACTTGGCCGTGCCGGCGCGAGATGATGGCGCTTATGAACACCTTTGAAGTATCCATCCCAACGCCTGGCATCAATGAGCCGAATCCCTTCCAAGGCGAACAGCCAGGTGTCCTCTTCGGCTTGCCGATGCCGATGGCGCGGGCCATGGCCCTGCGGGGCGAAGCCATCGGCGATGGCCGCGCCCGCATTCGCATGGGCTTCCAGTCCGATCAAACCAACAGCCGCGGCGATGTGCATGGCGGTGCCATCGCGTCGCTGCTGGATTGCGCACTGGCGGCGGCCGTGCGCTCGCACGATCCTGCAGCGTTCGGGGTGGTCACCATCGACCTCACGCTGCACTTCGTTTCCGCCGGCAGCGGTGACCTGATTGCAACCACCTGTTGCGAACGGCGCGGTCGCTCGATCAGCTTCGCGCGTGGCGAGGTTCGGACCGAGGACGGGACGCTGGTCGCGATGGCCACCGGTACCTTCAAGCTTGTCGCGCGATCTGCCGCGCCCTGATCCAAGCGGCGCAGATGGAGTTCCTCACGCGTCACTTCAGCGGCGGGTGCAACTCCAATGGCTCCTGTGTCGCTCATACTCTATCTCCTCGACTTCTTTCAGCGAGGCTCCTTCGCTCCTGCCAGCTCCACCAAGCCTTGCCACTTGGCGAATTCCTTGGGCATCGCGCACTGCTGTCCAAGACAGGCGAATCCGGCGGATGACATGCTGAACTGACGCGGGTTCCGGACGGCTTGTGTGTGGATTTCAGGATCGTGCCCCCATGGGTGCTGTCCAACATCAAGTGAATGCGAATGCGCCCTGGGGTGATTCGTCGGGATCGGGCGGCGCTGTGAACGGCTCGTCGATCCACGCCATCAGATCACGGTGGGTAAACAGATTCATGCGCAGCAGCGCCACCAGGTTGGCCATGCTC
>NZ_JBFUIU010000261.1:0-11380 GCF_056401695.1 Variovorax sp. P4_D9 | reverse complement strand
GTTTGAGCACGTGCGCATGCCTATCGAATGGTTTGAGCAATGGCTTCGCGATGCGAACGGCGAGAACCTGGCCGGCTGACCAGCGTGAGCAGTTCCAGTCGGCCAGCACCGGACATTCCCGAGGAGCTTCTAATCGCCTACCGCCGCATTGCGATGAACCGAGGCTGCGCATGAGCATCCCCCAAGCATCATCACGTTCTGGGAAGCCTCCTGCGCAGAGGTTGGAGACGACTGCTCCGCCCGGTTCTTCGAGGCGTTCCACTTCGATGACAACGAACCCAGTGCCAACGCGCTTGTGGACCTTGTACTCGCAGGCCGTAAGCGTGCAACTGCCAGTCTATTCTGGTCGTATGAGGACACAGGCCGCGTGGCGCCAATGCCCGGCGCGTTGCCATCGACTGGAACGGTAGGCCCGCGTGTGTCATCGAGACTCTTCAGGTTGAGGTTGTGCCGTTCGAGCTGGTCGATGCCGAGTTCGCTGCCCGCGAGGGCGAAGGCGATAGGTCATTGGAGGGTTCTGTCGCGATAAGCCGCTCGGCCACAATCCGGCCATGGTACCGCTGCACGTCCAACTTGCGAACTCGACCCTGCGAGGGGTCATCAAGCGTTTGCGTTTCCCGCTGGACATCATGCTCGTGTGCGTTCGCTGGTACGCGGCCTACCCTTTGAGCCTGCGCAACCTGGAAGAGATGATGGCCGAGCGCGGTGTGCTGGTCGACCACGCCACCGTCCACCGCTGGTCACTGAAGATTCTGCCCGTGTTGGCGAAAGTGTTTCGTCGGCGCAAGCAGCCGGTAGGGCGCTCATGGCGCGTCGACGAGACCTACGTCCTTGTGGGTGGCCAGTGGAAGTATCTGTACCGAGCCGTCGATCGACTGGGCTAGACCGTCGACTTCCTGCTGACCGCGCGCCGTGACGCAGCGGACGAGCGACGGTTCTTCGAGCGCGCGATCGACCAGCACGATGCGACCGAGAAAATAACCATCGACAAGAGCGGTGCCAATACCGCTGCAGTGCGTGGTCTACTTGCCGATAGCGGCGGCATCATTGAACTACGGCAGTCCAAGTACCTGAACAATCTTGTGGAGCAGGACCACCGTGCCATCAAACGACGACTCCGGCCGATGATGGGATTGAAGTCCTTTCACTCCGCCGCCCGCCTGATTGCCGGCATCGAGACCATGCACATGATCAAGAAGGGGCAGCTGCGCTGCCCCGGCGGCTTGGCATTTTCACATGCCGACCACTTCTACAGTCTCGCCGTCCGTTGACCCGGACAGCTGCCAGAGTTATTCCGCCTCGACTGGCTTATCGCGACAGAACCTTCATCGGAAGCCCATACGAGCTTGATGGCCTGACTAGACTACGGCCTTGTTATCGCCGTTGTCCTCCTCCATGGCCAGCGCGACTCGGCCTCAACGCCCGACGCGGTAGCTGAGCTGAGACGCCTCAACGACTTGAAGAACCATTTGGAAGAAAATCACTACGTCAGGCGCTGACCCAGCGCGTGACGAGTACGAACCGCAACATCCCAAGGGAGAGGGATGACTGATCTCAGCGATTGAAGGACAGTCGACGCCGGGAGGACAGATCTTCGGCGGGCTCACCGCCGCACCCTGTGCTCGCCAATCGTCCGACTGGATTCCACGTGCAGCCCCAGCCGCACTCGCGCAGATGCACGGGCACAGTAGGAGAACTGCAATGTGTGATGGGCTGAAGTTTACGTTCCCTGACGGGAAGACCATTTGCATTCCGATCTATGTGGAGATCCTCAAATGGCCCCCTCCAGATCCTGATCCTGATCCATGGCGTCGTGCGATCGAGGACCTTCGGACGCTGGTGGTGGTCAATCAGGCGATCCACAACGTTCGCGACCAAGGCGCCCGCAAACAGCTTGGTGGCGCCTTCAACGAGGCTGTCAGAGCTATCTCAAAGGAACTGCCAGCCGGCTTCTCCATTGGCGACGGCCTGATGAAGATCGGCGTAGCTCATTGAGGATGCGAGGCGGCCGCCAACTGGTCCTCAATCGTTGGCTTCCGCCTTGCTGTTGACCAGCGCTCCGAACCGATCCAGCTCGCTGGCGCGGCTGGCCACGCGCGGCGGCTGCTGCTCGAACTGGTAGTACCGCACGGCCTCCTTCACGAGACCTACAAGGCGCCATGTCGAGTGCTTTCCCTCTATCGTCCCGGCCGCACCCGTGGCAGGTAGACAGCCTGCATGGTGCCGTCAACCCCTTCCTGGTATCCAAGGCCACGAGACGCCAAGAGATTGTCGGCGAGACGCGACAGAGCGAGAAGACCAGTAGCGCTGCTCCACGAATCACAAAGCTGCCACAGAGCTTCAGAATTTGAAGCCACTTGTTCGAGCAACGGCTGCACGCCAACCTGACCCCATGATCGCAACCGCTTGCGCTGCAGGACCTGCGGTCGGTGCGCCCTGCGAGCGCAGGTACCCAGCGGCCGCCACCGCCATCGACTTCAGCAGAAAGCCGGTAGCTTCAACCATTCGTGATTCGAAGAGAAGACGTCACGCGTATCGCCGAACTCCGCCCGCGCCTCATCCATCGCTTGCAGGTCTAGCTGCAGCGACTCGAGCAACGACTCCCATGGGGCAGAACTGGCGAGGGGCTCCACAAAACCAACCCAACCAGATGCGTAGTGCGCCAGCACCTCGACTGAACGCAGGGCCCGCGGATCAGTGATTTGCGGATCCACCCATGGTCGTTGAGCAATCGCAACTCGCTGTCGCCCTCGCCAGTAGAAGTCAATCGTGGCCAACGTAGAGGCAATGATCCAGGCGGATCTCGCCGTCTCTTCATCGGTCGCAAGCTCGGACGGGAAGGCCAAGCGATCATGGGCGAACACGACTTCAAAGGGGCCAGCATCAACGACAAATGCCGGGCGATTCGACAACGCTCCATTGCGGGCAGATTCAAGAGGACCACCGACGCGGATTCCAGGCGCTCAACCGCATGACGCAAGCTCGACCGCCAACGATGTCGACGAACTTCAGCCGGTCGACCGCGAGAGCGCCCCCCACATTCCGCATGTAGCGCACCACGATGTTGAACCAGAGGATTCGAAGTCGGTATTGCTCGTCGGGGATGTCGAGATGCCGTTGGAACGTCGCATCGAGCGGCGAGTGCCCGACGGCGTCGAGGATTTCACATCAAGCAGTCGCTGATCCCTCGCAACCTGTTCCCGCGGCTGTCGCTGCCCCTGTGTTTCGCCACCTTCACCAAGGAGTGCGAGCGGCGGTTGTTCGGCCTCATGCTGTATCGCGAGGCGCACGAGATCGCCGCGATCGTCAACCAACAGTTCTTCAAGTCTGAGCATGGTCAGTGGTCCCGCCAATCAGGGCTCGCCACCGATCAGAGTTCATCCGATAGGGTTCGAGCATCTCGCGTAGCCGAGCCGATGGCTGAGTGGTGGAATATGTGTTCCTATTGGTCCAACTCGAGGTCTTCGTCCAACCCATCCGCTCGGCGACATCAACGGCTTGCGGATACAGAAGGCCGAAGGTCACCGCATTCTCAGGCGATTCCAGATGCCAAACATGCGCAAGCACCAAATCCGAGATCTTCTCGTACTTGCGATCGACACTAAACGAGGCCGTCATCGCAGCCTTCATCTGAATTGGCTTGGAGACGAACGACCTCACCTTCGAGGCGAGATCCAGGTACGCGATGAGATCGACGCCGCGATCGCGCGCGGGCATGGCCACTTCCAGACCAGCTCGGAGCAACTCGCTAACCAGGCGATTGCGGCCAAGAAGCTCGACAGTTTGCGAGTCGAATTCACGGGAGCTCCGACGCCGCACTGGGGTGTTCTCCTGGGCGCGGTCCGGCAAAGCCTCACCCCTCCGAGCCGGGTTTGCCGCTCACCAGAGCCCCTACCTGCGCACCGAACCTGTCCAGCACGCTGGCGCGGCTCGCGACGCGCGGCGGCTGCTGCTCGAACTGGTAGTACCGGACCGCCTCTTCCACTACAGCTTTGGTCGACGTGCCTGCCTCGAAGACGGTGCCGTGCACCTGTGCCCTTTCCGTGAGCGTGGGCCAGGCCGCCTCTGGCAGATCGCCCGGAGCGGTCAGCGCGTCCGCCAAGACCCGCAGCGCCGCAGCGACGCCCGCCGGAACGCCCTCGTCCGCCAGGTGAGCCACGGCCGCCTGAGCGTCCGCGCGCCAGCCGCCGCCGGCGGATGCTCGATCGTGTGAGGGCTGATCCATGCCGGCGATTGTCGGGCGTTTCACCAAGTGCCGCGAGGGGGCTGAGGAACCGGCAAACAACCTCATCGGGCGGCTCCGGCGGGCGACTCGCTTGTCTCCGGAATACAGTGGCTCACGCATACGCAACCCGACTTCCCCAGCAGCCAGACGACGGCCGCGTGACCGCTCAAGATCTGCGCCTCGGTGCGGGTCTTGTATCGCTCCAGGGACGCGCCCTCGTAACTGAAAAAGTCGACGGCGCCGCCAACGGGCACCTTCGAATTGAAAGTGTCGACCTCGGTCTGGAGGCGCTTCTGGGCTTGGATTTCTCTGGTCATGGTGGTGGTCGCTCACGCGGCGACGGTTTCGCGTAGTTGATATTGGCCGGGTGCGGTGCGCACAAAGGCGCCTGCGTGCCGCTGGAGAACCTGGCGCACCTTGGCGCGCCAGTGAGAATTCGAGGTTGGGCGCATCGCCTGGATCGAGTCCTAGATCTGCTCGAAGTCGGCCGCGCCTCCGAGCGCTCGGAGGATCTCGAGCACGACCGCGCCGCGGCGCCTGGTTCCCTCGCGCTCACGTCGAAAGCGGGTAGCGATTGGCGAGTAGGAGGCTTGCTCGCGGGTGAGCTTGACGATGATGGGGTCGATCGTCACGGTAAGACCGGCGCCGCGCAACCGGCGGGCGACGCGGGCCGCCGGGGTCCGAGGCAGCAGGCGGCACTTGTGTCCGACTTGCACGCCAAAGGTGTGGCCGGGGCGGTGTATGCGGACCTGGAAGAGTTTGCGGGTTCTGTACTTGGTGGCGGCGCCATTTTCAGCTAGGTCTGATTCGTCTCAGATCAAGGTACAGGATCGACGCTCATTTCGTAAGGGCACGACCTCGAAAACTTCACAGGAAGGTTGTCGCCGCGCGCCCCGCCACCGCGGGTTTCGAACGCGGGAATCAACCCATCGGTGCCGGCGCGCGCTCCTCCTCTTCTTCCTCGTACACGTCGGTCGCTTCGTCCACCAGGTCCACCAGCTCCTCTTCGTCGAAGAGCGCCGCCTGAGCGGGGGCGGGATCAGGTTGCACCATCCCTTGACCGCGCTGCTCCTCAAGGATCTCCAGCAGCCGCTCGCGCTGCACCTCGCCCACGAGACCCTGGCGCTGCATCCACTGTGTGCGCTGCGCGTGCGCGGCAACGGGCCGGTGATCGGAGGGTCGCTGAGCTTGCCGTCCATCACCTCGAAGAAGATCTTGAGCGCGTGGAACGGCTTGTGAATACCGTACATGCTCCACTGTGCATCGATCGCGACGAGCTCGCGAAACCCCATGATCGTGAAGCGCGGCGGGATGCCGAGCTGGCGCGCGGCGGCCTGTTCCCGAACCTGTGCAGTGAGCGTATACCGCAGCAGGCGCTCAAGCATGGTTGGCGAGTACACGTCGGCACCGACTGCCACGTTGCCATCTGCGTCAATGGTCCTGCTGAGGTAGTTGCGCGACTCCCAGTCGTACTGTGTGTCCGCGATGAAGTTTCTGAGTCGGTTCTGTAGGAACTCATTGAACCTTTCAGTCAATCGCTTGAGTTTTCAGTCAAGTTGCAGTAGCCGGGCTCCGGATCCATCTTTTCAGTTGCAGCGGGAGCACTCCTGAGCCACGCGCGCATTTCGCCAACCGAGTTAGTTGGACAACACAAAGGAAGCGCACGCGTACTCTTAGGCGCCTGCTTGGGTTCGGTGAGAGGAAATCCACGAGCGCCAGTTAAAGGACAAGGCTCAGCCAGCTGCGGCCATCTGTCGACCGCTAGTTCGCGAACACCCTACGGTCGCCAAGTCGAGAAGCCTCGCACAACCTCTCAGTCCTCTGCCTTGGTCGTGTTGCTGCTCGCAGGCAATGGTCTTAATTCTCGCCCGATCGACTGACGAATTTGATCGATGAAGTTACTATCCAACTGGCGGCGACAAGACGCAATGGGTTCGGCCGGAGAGACATGGCCGATCTAATTCACCCAGCGCATTCTGCAAAGAGGCGAGCCGCTTGCCAAGAAGCTCACTTTGGGCGCCTATTGTGTCGAGGGCACTGAACGTGGGCGGCCACGAGACCGGGCCCCCCCGCGCGCTCACGGACCGAAGCTCGACCTCGCCTGGATACCCCAACGCCCGTTCACCAGCGTCATGATGTAGAGAGAGTCGTAAACGCCGATGACACCGCCGTCGGCCCGAAAGCGCGTGTACGATAGCGTCACATGCGCCTTGGTGGCGTTGTGCTGGATGATGTCGCGCGTCTCCCACCGGCTGTAGGACCAGGCATCCTCTGCCTGCAGCCGGGCAAAGAGATCCATCGGGTTGTCGCCCGCCGCCTGGTAGACCTTGACCGCGTTGCCGGCGAAGCGCGTGTGCGGAAAGTGCATGCAGGCATCCATGCCCGCCGCGTCGTGCGCGTTCAGCGCGCGCATGAACTCGTCGAGCACCGCATTGCACAACGCCTGAATGGACTCGCGGCCCGCCGCGTCCGGGTTCTTGCTCGTGCGCATGGTGTCAGTCGATGGTGATGCCGGCTTGCTGGATCACGGCGCTCCAGGTCTTGTCTTCCGTCGCGAGGAAGCGCGCGTAGTCGGCAGGCGAGCTCGACGTGAGCTCGAGCCCCTGCTCGGCGAACTGGCTGGCGATGGCCGKGGTGTGCGCAAACTCGTCGATCTCCCTGCGCAGGCGCTCGATCACGTTCGGCGGCGTCTTGCCCGGCACGTGGATGCCATACCACGCCGAGAAACTGAAGTTGGCAACGCCGGCTTCGGCGAAGGTGGGCACCTCGGGCAGCAGCGCGCTTCGCTTCGGCGACGTGACGGCCAGCGCGCGCAGCTTGCCGGCCCGGATGTGCTGCAGCGACGTAATCAGGCTGTCGAACATGAAGGTCGTCTGGCCGCCCAGCAGGTCGTTCATCGCCGGCGCCGATCCCTTGTACGGAACGTGCGTGAACGCGGCGCCGGTGCGCTGCATCAGCAGCGCCGCCTGCAGGTGCGGCGACGAGCCGTTGCCGTAGGTGCCGAAGCTCAGGTCCTGCGGCGACTTCTTCGCCGCGGCCAGCAGGTCGGCGACCGTCCGGTACGGGCTGGACGCGTTCACCACCAGCACATTGGGGCCCTGCGCGATCAGCGACACCGGCACCAGGTCCGCGTTCGGGTCGTAGGGCAGCTTCTTGAACAGATGCTTGTTGACCACGGCCTGGCCGATCGCGGCGAGCAGCACCGTGTGGCCGTTCGCGGGCGCCTTGGCGACCGCGTCGCTCGCGATGACACCGCCGCCGCCGGGCCGGTTGTCGACGATCATGGGTTGCCCCATGGCTTGCTGCGCATGGTTGGAAAGACTGCGCGCGATGACGTCGGTGATGCCGCCCGGAGGAAAGGGCACCACCAGCTTGACGGGCTTGTCGGGGTAGCCCTCGGCGCCGACGACGGAGGGGGCGCCAAGGGTGGCCGCGAAGGCAGTGGCCGCGAGCGCGGCTGCGTGGATCAGGCGTTGGAAGCGCATGGTGATGTCTCCGGGGGAGTCAGGAAAGAAGGGTCGCGGAAGAAGAAAGGGCAGGCGCCGCGGGCGGTGCGAACTTGCCGAGGCGCGAGAGCGACGACAGCGCCTCGCGCATCTCCTCCTCGATGCGCGCGACGATCGCGGCCAGCGRCTCGATGCGGTCTGCGAATGCCACGGCCTGGCCGAGCGACAGCGCGCCGGTGCGGCTGTCGCCGGTCTCGTACACCTTGCGCCCGAGCAGGCCGGCGACGTGCGGGCGCAGGAGATCGAAGTCGCCGCCGTGCGTGCGCTCCAGTTCCGCGACCCGATCGGTGGTCTCGTTGCGGAAGGCGCGAACGGTGTTGCACACGCTCTGCAGGATCAAGGCGGTGTCGGTCTCGCGCGATCGCACCAGCGCCTCCTTGTAGTCGCGATGAGCCCAGATCTCCTCGGCGACCAGGAAGCGCGTGCCGATGGTCACTCCGTCGACGCCGAGCGCGAGCGCCGCCACGACCTGCGCGCCCGTGCCGATGYCCCCGCCCAGCAGCACGGGAATGTCGAACCCCCGGCCGGYGAGCGCCCCCTGGACCATGGTGCCGACCAGGTCGACGCCGGGGTGTCCGCCGCATTCCGCGCCCACCACGGAGACGGCGTCCACGCCGACCGCCTGCGCCTTGCGCGCGTGGCGCACCGACGGCGCCTTGTGCAGCACCTTGATGCCGGCATCGTGCAGGAAGGGCAGGTAGGGCTCGGGATTGCGGCCCGAGGTTTCGACGAAGCGGACCCTGGCGCGGACGATCTCGTCGAAGATTTCCTGCACGCGCTCGCCGGGCGCCGGCTTCGGCAGCATCGACACGTTCACGCCGAAAGCCAGGTCGCCCACGAGGTCCTGGCAGCGCGCGATCTCGTCGCGCAGGTCGGCCGTCGTCGCATGGCTGGCCGCGGTGATGAAGCCCATGACGCCCGCCTTGGCCGCGGCGGCGACGTAGTCGGCATTGGCCAGCCATTGCAGGCCGCCGGCCACGATGGGCAGGCGCGTGCCGAACAGGTCTGTGATCGCGGTGCTGAGCTGTGCTTGCATTCTGGTCCTGCTTTTGATGACAAATGGAACCAACGTTCCATTACATGATTGTTGAGTGCAGACTCTGACTTGTCAATTCGCGTTCTACAAGCCATTCTTCCGGCAATGGCACTCATGCATCGCTTGCCAAGCGCCTCTGAGTCAGAACATAATGGATCACAAGTTCCATATTATTCGGAATCGAATCCATGAAAACCTCCAAGAAGCCCCCATCTGTCCCGGTGAGCGACGAGGCGGACAAGGACCAGGTCTCCGCCCTCGCGCGCGGCCTGCAACTGCTCGATGCCTTTCGCTCGGCAGAGCGCTTCCTCAGCGTGCAGGACCTGGTGGAACACAGCGGCCTTCCGAAGGCCACCGTGTCGCGGCTGGCGCACACGCTGGCCGCCAACGGCTATCTCGAATACGCGGAACACAACGGCCAGTTCTATCTGGGCGCGCGCGTCATCTCGCTCGGCTTCTCGGCGCTGGGCGCGCTTCGCGTGCGGCAGGTGGCACGGCCGTTCATGCGCGAGCTCGCGGAAAGCTGCTCCGCCTCGGTGGGGATCGGTTCGCGCGACCGGCACACCATGCTTTACATCGAGAACGCGGCCAGCACGCCCAACCAGAACTTCAGGCTCAACATCGGCTCGCGCGTCCCGCTGGCCACTTCGGCCATGGGCCGTGCCTACTACTGCGGACTGGACGAGCGCGAGCGCGAGCAGTTGCTGTCCGAACTGTCGCAGCGCGCTGGAGCGGACTTTGAGCAGATCAAGGCATCGCTGGACGCTGGGCTGAAGTCCTATGCCGAGCTCGGCTTCTGCCTCTCGATCGGCGAATGGCAGAGCGACGTCAACGCGGTCGGCGTGCCCTTCCGCCCGTCCGACGGCACGGTGGTGCTCGGCTTCAACTGCTGCGGGCCTTCCTTCCAGCTGCCCGAGCGCGACCTGCGCGAGAAGTGGGGGCCGCGTCTGGTCAACATGGTCCGCAACGTCGAAGCGGCCACCTCGGTTGCCTGAGCGATGACCACTTTCCTGCGCATCCACGACGTGCCCGCATGGTGGGCGTCGCGAACGCCCGATGCGGTCGCACTCCTCGACGCCGGCAGAACCCTAGGCTATGYGCAACTGCAGCGCGCCATCGACGACGCGCGGGCCGCGCTGGCGGGGCTGGGCGTCGCTCGCGGACACCGCGTGCTGCTCGTGGCCGAGAACAGCCTGGGGCTGGTCGCCTTCGTGTTCGCCGCCAGCAGCCTGGGCGCATCATTCGTGTTGGTCAACGCGCGCCTGTCGGCAGACGAGATCGACGCCATCGCCGCGCATGCACGGGCGCGGGCCGAGATCCATATCGATGCCGGCTTCAAGGAAGGCGTGGTCCACGCGCTGCGGCGCGGCGCGGCATCGCTGGACTGCGGCTTGGCCGGCCAGGTGCGTGCGAACGCTTGCGCGCACGCCTTCGAGCCCGAGCCCGGAACGGAGGATGTCGCGGCACTAATCTACACCTCGGGCACCACGGGCAAGCCCAAGGGCGTCATGCTGACGCATGCAGGATTGCTGTTCGTGGCGACCACGCTGGCCGCGTACCGGCAGATGTCGCCCGCAGATCGCAGCTACGCCGTGCTTCCCATGTCGCACACGATGGGGCTGACCAGCGTGCTGCTCAGCACGCTGGTCGCCGGCGGCTCGGTCTTGGTGAGCCCGCGCTTCGACGTCGAGGCGTTGGTGGACGCCATCGAGACGCAGGGCCTGACCCTGTTCCAGGGCGTGCAGGCCATGCACTCGGCGCTGCTCGCGCACCTCAGGCGCCATGGCCGCACGCTCGGCCGCGGCCGCCTGCGCTACATCTATGCGGGCGGCTCGCCGCTCGACCCCACGCTCAAGGCCGAGGTGGAAGCGCTCTTTGGCCTGCCGCTGCACAACGGCTACGGCATGACCGAGAGCTCACCCACGATCTGCCATTCGCGCTTCGGCGAACAGCGCCAGGACGCCTCCGTCGGCCCGCCGATTCCCGGTGTCGCCATCCGCATCGTCGGGCCCGAAGGGATGGACGTCGCCGCCGGCGAACCCGGCGAGCTGTGGGCGAGCGGGCCCGGGCTCATGCGCGGCTATTTCCGGGACCCCGATGCCACGCAGGCGGCTCTCTGCGGCGACTGGCTGCGCACCGGCGACATCGCCCGCCAAGACGCCGAGGGCAATGTGTTCCTCGTCGGCCGGATCAAGGACATCATCATCCGCTCCGGCTTCAACGTCTATCCCGCCGAGGTCGAGGCGGCGCTCAACGCGCACCCGGCCATCGCGCAGTCGGCGGTGGTTGGACGCGAGGTATTGCGCAACGAGGAAGTGATCGCCTTCGTCCAGCCCAAGCCCGGCCATTCACTCGACGACGCGATGCTGCAGGCCTTCCTGAAGGAGCGCATCTCACCCTACAAGCGCCCGTCGCACATCGTATATCTCGACGCGCTGCCGGTCATGGCCAGCGGCAAGGTGCAACGCGCGGCGCTGAAGGCCATGGCGAGCGCCATGCCGCTGCGACCAGAGGCCGTCCCGTCCGCCTGATTCCCGCCGCCATGCCATGCCATGGTCCGGCATTCGCGCCCACGCGCAATTCAACCCTCCAGGAGATCTTCATGCGTCAAGG
>NZ_JBFUIU010000260.1:0-11384 GCF_056401695.1 Variovorax sp. P4_D9 | reverse complement strand
CCGGGGCGCCGGCCAGCTGGCTGCGCGTCGCCGCGCGCCAGGCGCGGATCCAGCCTTCGGCCTGCGCCGGGCTGCCGGCGACGGCGTGGGCCACCGCGAAAGTGGCGCCGCCGGTCTCGCAGCCCGCCATGTCCACCGTGACCGCTTCGACGCCGAGCGGCAGCGCCCGCGTCGCCCGGTCCGGCTTGCAGGGCAGCAGCGCGACGACGCCATCGTTCCCGATCGGCACCTCGCGCCAATTGAAGGTCGGACTGCAGCCGGCGAGCGCGCTGGCAAGGGCCAACGCGGGCGCGGCGAGGCGGGAACGGGTCGTTGGGGGCATCGGAATCGCGATTATCGAACCGGCGCCCGATCGGAACTAAAATTCCTCCGACCGCTCCATCCCTTGCCCATGAAAAAAGTCATCTACACCGCCGCTGTCGCGCTCGCCCTGGCCGTGGGCGTCGGGGTGTACCTGAACACCGGGGTGTCGGCGGCGCCCGCCTCCACCTTCGTGCTGCTCGACGGCAGCAAGAAGAGCACCGAGGACCTCAAGGGCAAGGTCACGCTGGTCAATTTCTGGGCCACCAGCTGCGTGACCTGCGTTGGCGAGATGCCAAAGGTCATCGCCACCTACGACAAGTACCGGGCGCGCGGCTACGACACGCTGGCCGTGGCCATGAGCTACGACCCGCCCAGCTACGTGGTCAATTTCGCCGAAACCCGCAAGCTGCCGTTCAAGGTGGCGATCGACAACACCGGCGCCGTTGCCAAGGCCTGGGGCGACGTGCAACTGACGCCCACCACCTACCTCGTCAACAAGCGCGGCGAGATCGTCAAGCGCTACGTCGGCGAGCCCGATTTCGCCGAACTGCACAAACTGATCGAGAAACTCCTGGCCGAAGCCTGACCCCCGGCCGGCGCGGCCCGGCGCGAGTCACTTCTTCCGGAAGGTGTCGTGGCAGGTCTTGCAGGTTTCGCCGACGTTCGCCACAGCGGCCTTCACCGCATCCAGATTGCCGGTCTTGGCCGCCGCCGCGAGTTTTTCCGTATCGGCCATCAAGCGCTCGTTGAGTTCCTTGAACTTCGCCTGCTCCTTCCAGATGTCGGGCTTGGCATTGCCACCCTCGGTGCCGGGTCCAAAACCGGCCCAGGGCAGCTTCGTGATCACCGTGAGCACATCCGCGTTGGCACCCGCGGCGGCCTGGTCGAAGGGCACACGACCACTCGCCATGGCGGCAATGCGACCAATGTGCTGGCTCTGCACGAACATCGCGCTCTGCCGGTACTTGATCGCATCCTCGGTCTTGGCGAACTGAGCGGCGGCCGGAAGCGCCAGGGCGAAAGCGGCGGCCGCAAGGGCGAACAGGCGTGTCTTTTTCATTCTTGGTTCTTTCCTGGAAGCCGCGGGCAATGCGGCCCCGGCCCAGTGTAGGGATTTGCCGCCGCAAACGACTAGAGACAACCCTCAGGGCCCGGCGCCCCGGAAGTTTGCTAATCTGCGCCTTCCGCCGCTCCGTCCACCGCTATCGATGACCGCCTCCTTCCAGTCCCACACGCCACGCGCGGGGCTGAGCGGTGCGCCCTCGAACACCCGCGTCTGGGATCTCCCGACCCGCGTCTTCCATTGGTTGCTGGCGGCGGCGGTCGTCGCCCAGATCGCGACCGGATTCGGCGGCGCGATGGAATGGCACTTCCGGATCGGCTACACGCTGTTGGCGCTGCTGCTGTTCAGGGCGGTCTGGGGCTTCGTGGGCGGCCGCTGGTCGCGCTTCGCGGCTTTTCTCTATGCGCCGCGCTCGTTGGCCGGCTACCTCCGTGGGCAAGCCCCTCCCGACCATCTGGTAGGCCACACGCCGCTTGGCGCGTTGTCGGTGTTCGCGCTGCTCCTGCTGCTCGCGATCCAGGTCGGGACCGGCCTCATTTCGGACGACGAGATCTCGAATTCGGGCCCGCTCGCCCGCTTCGTCTCCAGCGGCATCGTCAGTGCGGCGACCCACTGGCACGCGGTGCTGGGGATATGGATCGTGATCGCGCTGGTCAGCCTGCACGTGCTGGCCGTGCTGTTCTATGTGCTGGTACGTCGGCAGCAGCTGCTGAGGCCGATGATCACCGGGGACAAGCGGCTGCTCGGCGTCACCGTACCGCCGAGCCGCGACGACGCCGCCTCGCGCCTGCTGGCGATGGCGGTGTTCGCGGTCTGTGCCGCATTCGCGAGCTGGATCGCATCGCTGCGACTATGAGCCACTCCTTGTCACGTCCGCTGCCGCTTGCCGACACGCCGGAGATCGTCATGATCACGCCGGACGAGCCGCACGAACTCGACGCGGCGCGGGCGATCTTCCGCGACTATGCCGATTCGCTGGGCATCGATCTCGGCTTCCAGAATTTCGACCACGAGCTAGCCAGCCTGCCGGGCGAATACGCCGAGCCGCGCGGCGCCCTGCTGCTGGCCCTGGTCGATGTGGGCGAAGTCGCGGTCCCGGTCGATGCCGAGCCATTGCCGCGCGCCAATGGCCAGCTTGCGCATGTGGCCGGTTGCTGCGCGCTGCGCCCGCTGGACACCGCCGACTACCCGAACGCGGCCGAGATGAAGCGTCTCTATGTGCGGCCGCAATTCCGGGGCGTGGGGCTGGGCCGGCAACTGGCCGAGGCCATCCTGGATGCCGCCCGCGGCGCCGGCTATGCCTGCGTGCTGCTGGACACCCTGGACGACATGGAATCGGCCCGGGCCCTCTACGAGGACCTGGGCTTTGCGGAAGTGCCGCCCTACTATCACAACCCCATTGCGGGGTCGCACTATCTGAAGGTGGATCTTTAGCTTTTATCCCTTGACCTGGGCCAGCAGGGTGTCGGCGTCGCTGACTTCGAACTTGCCCGGGCCTTCGACGTTGAGGGTCACGACCTTGCCGTCCTTCACGAGCATCGAGTAGCGGTTGCTGCGCACGCCCATGCCGCGCGCGGTCAGGTCGAGCGTCAGGCCGGTCGCGTTGGCGAAGGCGGCGCTGCCGTCGGCCAGCATCCGGATCTTGGTCCCGGTCTTCTGGTCGCGCGCCCAGGCGCCCATCACGAAGGCGTCGTTGACGCTCACGCACCAGATCTCGTCGACGCCCGCGGCCTTGAAGTCGTCGAAGTGCTGCACGTAGCCCGGCACGTGCTTGGCCGAGCAGGTCGGCGTGAAGGCGCCGGGCAGCGCGAACAGCGCGATGGTCTTGCCCGCGGCCGCCTTAGTGACGTCGACCGGGTTCGGGCCAATGCTGCAGCCTTCGCCCTCGACCTCGGAATACTCCTGCAGCGTGGCCGAAGGAAGGGTGTCGCCGACTTTGATCATGTGTGTGCTCCAGAAAAAGAAAAACGGCCCACATTGTGGGCCGCTTTCGGTTCGGGCGCAGGTACCTGGCCCCCACGCTCCCCACTCCGTGTGGGTCGCTGCCCCCGAGGGGGCTGCAGGCCGCCTTGGGGCGGCCCGGCGTCGGCCTGGGAATTAGACCAGAACGGCCTTCTGCACTAGGCGGGTCACGACCCAGTTCTTCGACTTCGAGATCGGCCGGCTTTCGGTGATCTCGATGGTGTCGCCCAGCTTGTACTCGCCCTTTTCGTCATGGGCGTGGTACTTGCTGGTCTTGGCCACGATCTTGCCGTAGAGCTCGTGCTTGACACGACGCTCGACCAGCACGGTCACGGTCTTCTGGCGCTTGTCGCTGACCACCTTGCCGATCAAGGTGCGCTTGAGGGATTTTTTAGCTTCCGTCATGTTCACTCCTTACTTGGCGGCTTGGGCTTCTTGCTGCTTCTGAGCAAGAATGGTCTTGGCGCGCGCGATGTCGCGGCGGGTCACGCGCAGCGTCGAGGTGTTCGACAGCTGTTGCGTGGCCTTCTGCATGCGCAGGCCGAAATGGGCCTTCTGCAGGTCCTTGATTTCGGTTTGCAGACCGGCGACGTCCTTTTCGCGGAGCGTTGCGGCCTTCGAAGTCTTGGCCTGAGCCGCGACTTCCTTCTTCTTACGTGTTGCCATGGTGTTCTCCTCGATCAGGCGCCGAGCTGGCGTGCGACGAAGGTCGTGCGCAGCGGCAGTTTGGCAGCGGCCAGACGGAAGGCCTCGCGGGCGAGTTCTTCGGGAACGCCGACGATTTCGTAGATCACCTTGCCAGGCTGGATCTCGGCGACGTAGTACTCGGGGTTGCCCTTGCCGTTACCCATCCGCACTTCAGCGGGCTTGTGGGAGATCGGCTTGTCGGGGAACACACGAATCCAGATGCGGCCACCGCGCTTGACGTGGCGCGAGATCGCGCGACGTGCGGCTTCGATCTGACGGGCCGTCAGGCGGCCGCGGTCGATCGACTTCAGGCCAAAGTCACCGAACGACACTGCGTTGCCGCGCGTCGCGATGCCGGTGTTGCGGCCCTTTTGTTCCTTGCGGAACTTTCTGCGTGCAGGTTGCAGCATTTTTGTTACTCCGTAGTTCTAAGACCGATCACTCGGTCTTGGCACCGTCAGCTGCTGCAGCTGGCGCGGCTTTGCGTACGCGCTTAACGGCGGGTTTCGAGTCTGCACCCGGTGCAGCCGGAGCTCCACCAGTGGCTTCTGCGGGCTTGTCGCTGCCATCGGCCGGCGCGGTGTTGCCACCGATCGGGCCACGGGCACCGGCGCGCGGGCCAGGACCGCGACGGTCCGAACCCGGACGGTCGCCACCCGGGCGGCCATCGCGACGCGGACCGCGGGGGCGGCGCTCGTCGTCAGGACGCGGCGTTTCGACGGCCGGCAGGTCGTTTCGACCCAGCGTGTCGCCCTTGTAGACCCAGACCTTGACGCCGATGACGCCGTAGGTGGTCTTGGCTTCCGAGGTGCCGTAGTCGATGTCGGCGCGCAGCGTGTGAAGCGGCACGCGACCTTCGCGGTACCACTCGCAACGCGCGATTTCGATGCCGTTCAGGCGGCCCGACGACATGATCTTGATGCCGAGGGCACCCAGACGCATAGCGTTTTGCATGGCGCGCTTCATGGCACGACGGAACATGATCCGCTTCTCGAGCTGCTGCGTGATGCTGTCGGCGATCAGCTGGGCATCGATTTCGGGCTTGCGCACTTCTTCGATGTTGACCGCGACCGGCACGCCGAGCTGGCGGCCGAGTTCACGCTTGAGGTTCTCGATGTCTTCGCCCTTCTTGCCGATCACGACGCCCGGACGTGCCGAGTAGATCGTGATGCGGGCGTTCTTGGCAGGACGCTCGATCAGCACGCGCGAAACGGACGCGTTCTTGAGCTTCTTCTTCAGGTACTCGCGCACCTTGATGTCTTCGGCCAGCATGCCGGCGAAGTCTTTGTTGCTTGCGTACCAGCGGCTGGACCAGTTACGGCTAACCGCGAGGCGGAAGCCGGTTGGGTGGATTTTCTGTCCCATATTTCTTCCAGCCTTAATTGCCAACCGTCACGTACACATGGCACGTGGGCTTGCTGATGCGATTGCCGCGACCCTTGGCGCGCGCGGTGAAGCGCTTGAGCGTGGCGCCTTGCTCGACGTAGATGGTCTTGACCTTCAGTTCGTCGATGTCGGCACCGTCGTTGTGCTCGGCGTTGGCGATCGCCGACTCGAGCACCTTCTTGATGATCACAGCGGCCTTCTTCTGCGTGAACTGCAGAACGTTGAGCGCTTGATCGACCTTCTTGCCGCGGATCAGGTCAGCGACCAGACGGCCCTTGTCGACCGAGAGGCGGACGCCGCGGAGGACTGCACGTGTTTCAGACATGGTCGTTCCTTACTTCTTCTGGACTTTCTTGTCCGCGGGGTGCCCCTTGAACGTGCGCGTGAGCGCAAATTCGCCGAGCTTGTGGCCGACCATCTGGTCGGTGATGTACACGGGCACGTGCTGCTTGCCGTTGTGCACGGCAATGGTCAGGCCGATGAACTCGGGCAGGACCATCGAGCGACGCGACCAGGTCTTGATCGGCTTCTTGTCCTTGGTCGTCACGGCCTTGTCGGCCTTGGCCACGAGGTGGTGGTCGACGAACGGACCCTTTTTGAGAGAACGAGTCATTTGCTAACCCTTACTTCTTGCGACGCGACACGATGAAGACTTGCGTGCGCTTGTTGTTACGGGTGCGATAACCCTTGGTCAGGTTGCCCCATGGGTCGACAGGATGGCGGCCTTCGCCGGTCTTGCCTTCGCCGCCACCGTGCGGGTGGTCGACCGGGTTCATCACCACGCCGCGAACGGTCGGGCGGATACCCATCCAGCGCTTCACACCGGCCTTGCCGAGCTGGCGCAGGCTGTGTTCTTCGTTGGCGACTTCACCGATGGTGGCGCGGCATTCGACGTGCACGCGGCGCACTTCGCCCGAGCGCATGCGGACCTGGGCGTAGACGCCTTCGCGGGCCAGCAGCGTTGCGGACGTGCCAGCCGAGCGGGCGATCTGTGCGCCCTTGCCGGGTTGCAGTTCGATGCAGTGGATGGTCGAGCCGACGGGAATGTTGCGGATCGGCAGCGTGTTGCCGGCGCGGATCGGGGCTTCCGAACCGCTCAGCAGCGTTGCACCGGCTTCAAGACCGCGCGGGGCGATGATGTAGCGGCGCTCGCCGTCGGCGTAGCACACCAGCGCGATGTGGGCGGTGCGGTTCGGGTCGTACTCGATTCGTTCGACCTTGGCCGGGATGCCGTCCTTGTTGCGCACGAAGTCCACCACGCGGTAGTGGTGCTTGTGGCCACCACCCTTGTGACGGGTCGTGATGTGACCGTTGTTGTTGCGGCCGGCCTTCTGGAATTGCGGTTCCAGCAGGGGGGCGTGAGGAGCACCCTTGTACAGGTGGTCCCGCGAGATCTTCACCGCGCCGCGTTGGCCCGGCGAAGTGGGTTTCATCTTGATGACGGCCATGATTAAGCGCCTTCCCCGACGAGGTTGAGCTCTTGACCAGCCTTCAGCGTGACATAGGCCTTGCGAACGTTGTCGCGGCGACCCATGGACTTGCCGAAGCGCTTGGACTTGCCCTTGGTGTTGAGCACCGACACGCCCTTGACTTCGACCTTGAACATCAGTTCGACAGCGGCCTTGATCTCGGGCTTGGTGGCGTCCTGCAGCACCTTGAAGGTGACGCCATTGGACTTCTCGCCGACCATCGTGGCCTTCTCGGACACGATCGGGGCGACCAGCACGTTCATCAGGCGACCTTCATCGAACTGACGTTGTGCGGGAGTAGGGTTCATGCGGCTCATGCGAACATCTCCTTGAGCTTGTCGACGGCACCCTTGGTGACCAGAACCTTCTTGTAGTGGACCAGCGACACCGGATCGGCGTAGCGCGGTTCGACCACGAGCACGTTGACCAGATTGCGCGAGGCCAGGTACAGGTTCTCGTCGACTTCTTCGGCGATCACGAGCACGGACTCGAGGTTCATCGCCTTGAACTTGGCGGCCAGCGCCTTGGTCTTGGGCGAGTCGACCTTGATGGAATCGACCACGGCCAGACGGCCTTCGCGAGCGAGCTGCGAGAAGATCGACGCCATGCCGGCGCGGTACATCTTCTTGTTGATCTTCTGCGAGAAGTTTTCGTCAGGCATGTTCGGGAAAATCCGGCCACCCCCGCGCCACAGCGGCGAGGACGTCATACCGGCACGGGCGCGGCCCGTTCCCTTTTGCTTGAAAGGCTTCTTGGTCGAGTGCTTGACCTGTTCGCGGTCCTTCTGGGCGCGCGTGCCTTGGCGGGCGTTGGCCTGGAATGCGACGACGATCTGGTGAACCAGGTCTTCGTTGTAGTCACGGCCGAACACGGTCTCGGGGGCGTCGTACTTCGACGCGGCCTGGCCTTGTTCGTTCAGGAGTTCGAGTTCCATTACTTGGCTCCTTCAGCGGCTTGCGGCTTGGCCTTGACGGCCGGACGCACGGTGACGAAGCCACCCTTCGAGCCGGGGATCGCGCCCTTGATCAGAAGCAATTGACGGGCTTCGTCGATGCGGATCACGTCGAGGTTCTGGGTCGTCACAGTGACGTCGCCAAGGTGGCCCGTCATGCGCTTGCCGGGGAACACGCGACCGGGATCCTGCGCCATGCCGATCGAGCCGGGCACGTTGTGCGAACGGCTGTTACCGTGCGACGCGCGCTGCGAGCTCATGTTGTGGCGCTTGATGGTGCCAGCGTAGCCCTTGCCGATCGAGGTGCCTTGCACGTCGACCTTCTGGCCCACCGCGAACACGCTGCCTGCGGCAATGACGCCACCGGCCTTGTGCTGACCGGCCGTATCGGCGGTCACGCGGAATTCCTGGATGATTTCACCCGCTTCGACACCTGCCTTGGCGAGGTGGCCGGCGGCCGGCTTGGTCACGCGCGATGCTTTGCGCGAACCGAACGTCACTTGCAGTGCGACGTAGCCATCGGTCTCTTGGGTTTTGATCTGGGTCACGCGGTTGTTGGACACATCCACCACCGTGACAGGAACTGCGTCCCCGTCATCGGTGAAGAGACGCATCATCCCCACCTTGCGGCCCARCAACCCGAGGGAGTTGCTCAGACTCATTTGTTTTCTCCAAAAATGGAAGTCCTCGCCCGCCGCTGCCACTTCAATTGGCGACAGCGTTGGACCCCTTCACGCTTTGGCGTTTTCACGCCTTCGCGTTGCGAGGGCCCACGAACGAGGGTTGTTAAAGTTTCCACCCGACTGCACCCCCTGGATTCCCAGGAAGGCGCAAGTTAGGCAGAGCCGAAGATTATAGCCCGCAAGCGCCCAATGGCGCAAGCGAGCGCTTCGGCGAAGCCCGGGAGGGCTATTTGACCTGCATCGGCAGGATCTTGTCGCCGTCAGCGGAGCGCTTGAGGGCGCCGCTGGCCGGGGCCGCGGAGGTCGGCTTGCCGACCGAGACCGCGACCGAAGTGGCGCTGGTGGCACCGAGTTGCGTGGTGAAGACGTTCAGATAGCCGATGCCGGTCGCGGCCGGCACTACCTCCACGGTCCAGGTGGCCGGCTGCCCTGCCGGCAGGCTGCGGGTCGTCTCGTAGCCCACCAGCGACAGGCCGCCTTCGGTCGCGAGCTGGACCGTGGCGCCCGCCGGATCGACGATGCCGTCGAAGCTCAATTGCACCGCCACCGACTGGCCGGCCTGCGGCGTGCCGTCAACACGGTACTGGACCACCACACCGGCCCCGTTGGCCTTCATGGGCGCTGTCGTCATGGGCCCGCCGCCGGCTTCGGCCGCCAGGGGCACGGCCAGCGCCAGGGCGCAGGCCAGCGCGGCTCCGATTCTCACTGGATGCTGACGTTGAAACATGTCGATGCCGAGGAGTTGTTGAAGTCGTTGATCACTAGAACGTTGTCGCCCGCAGGCAGGCTGACAGCCTTGCTCTCGCTGCTGCCGAAGCCGATGCTGTCGTCGATCAGGCGGCCGCTGTAGACCGCGAAATCCGGGTCGGCCGCGGCCGGACCGGAGACGGAGATCGTCCGGACGCCCGCACTGGGGAGGGCGAAGCGCAGGTAGACGTAGTTGCCGAGCTTGTTGCTGGCGCCCGCCGTATTGGACACGCAGGCGGTGGTGTTGCCGGGGACTGTGGCCTGGCTGTACATCGGCAGCGCGCCGGACACGCCGCCATTGTTCGTTTCCTGGACGCCGAAAGGATCGCCGGCAGCGGCGCTGATCTGCTCCGAGACCAGCAGGCTGGACAGGGCCGAGGCGCTGGAAGGTGCCGCGGCGTAGAAAGCGGCTGCGAAGGGATGGATCGAGGTCACCGCCACGCCGTTCTTGAAGGCGGCGCCGGTCAGGGTGTCGTTGATKGGCTTGAAGCCGACCTGGCTGTTCAGGCGCCACAGAGTCGAATGTATCGAAGCCTCACGGTACCAGCCGGGAGCGGCGGCGCCCGAACTGAGGTCGATATTGGTGCCCGGCCCTTGCGACGCTCCGACCGAATCCGTGTAGTTGCCGCGCGCCAGCGCGATGCCCGACCAGGCGTTTCCCCACCCTTCCGAAAAAGCCACCCGGCGGTCGAGACGGTCGTTCAAGCCATGGCTGCCGCCCGGCGAATCGTCGCGGCTGAAGGCCGACTGGTAGTAGTGCCCCCATTCATGGGCGATCACCGATTCGTCGTACTCGTCGGTGTCCACGTTTTCCTTGCCCAGCACGAAGATGGCGCGTCCGGCGCTGGACACGGAGAAGGAAGTGGTCCCGATCTGCCCGAGCGCGGGATTGCCGCTGGCCGGAACGTTGTTGGGACTCCAGAAGACGCGCAATGGCGGGAAGGCGGTGCCGGGCGCGACCGACAGCATCTTCGCCTGGGCGGCGTAGATTGTGTCGAGCACCGCGAACGGCGCGGCGGCCCGGGTCGAGGCGTAATGCGTGCCATCCCAACCCGACGGCGCCTGGATGTCCCGGGTGCTGGCCGCGGCACCGGTCGAGAACGATGGCGTCTCAATCGCATAGAGGGCGTCGGACTGGGTGTTGTCTCGGACCGAGACATCCCAGCTCGCGCCGCCGGCGGCCTGCACCATCTGGGCCTTGACCCGAACCAGGATCTGGGTGCTCGAGGGCAGCGACACCGAGTAGGCGCCCTTGGCGTCGGTGGTCGTTGTCGCAAGGACGTTCGACCCGCTGTCGACGATCTCGACGGTAGCGCCCCGGATCGGCTTTGGCGCTTCGGCTGAATAAACCAGTGCGCCGGCGGAATTCGGGATCGAGACATAGGTGGCGGTACCGTTCAGGACGACGGCCCCTGCCCCGCTGCTTCCCGGGTTCGTCCCCGGCAGCGCAGCAAAGCCGCCACCCCCTCCACCACCTCCGCCGCAGGCCGTGAGCACCATCACCATGCCCACCACCATGCTTCGCCAGACCCACTTCACCTGCATTCCGCACCTCTCTGAGAAATTTCCTCGCATCTGATGAGCGCTTTCTGCATAAGTTGCAGATTTTTCCGAGGATGCTACAGAGAAACCAGAATAAACAAAGCCCGCCTACATTTTTGTAGGCGGGCTTCGCAAATGCAGCAGCCGTGCGATTACTGCAACTTGATCTCGACGTCAACGCCAGCCGGCAGGTCCAGCTTCATCAGCGCGTCCACAGTCTTGTCGGTCGGGTCGACAATGTCCATCAGGCGCTGGTGCGTGCGGATCTCGAACTGGTCGCGGCTGGTCTTGTTGACGTGCGGCGAACGCAGGATGTCGAAACGCTTCATGCGGGTCGGCAGGGGCACCGGGCCCTTGACGATCGCGCCGGTGCGCTTGGCGGTGTCAACGATCTCGGCTGCAGACTGGTCGATCAGCTTGTAGTCGAACGCCTTCAGGCGGATGCGGATTTTTTGCTTGGTAGCCATGGTGATTCCTTCGCTGCTTCGAATCAGATGTCGAGGATCTTCGCCACGACGCCCGAACCCACGGTGCGGCCGCCTTCACGGATGGCGAAGCGCAGGCCTTCTTCCATCGCGATCGGGTTGATC
>NZ_JBFUIU010000259.1:0-11387 GCF_056401695.1 Variovorax sp. P4_D9 | reverse complement strand
GAACCCGTGCGCATGCGCTGGGCCGACGACAGCCCGCACTTGATCGTGAAGTTCATGGTCAGCGCGCTGGTGAGCCAGATGGAAAGCCTAGCGCAAGCACCGGTGCGCCAGGCCCTTGTATTCGACCTCGGCGTGCGACTGGCCGACCCCGCCTTGGCGCCTCTGCTGAACTTCGTCCACTACTTGCGCGCCACCTTCGATACGAGCGCCGCTCTGAGAGGCGGCCCCCTGGCGGAACACGCCGAGGCCTATCTGATGTCCAGCCTGTTGATGTCGGCGCCGCATAACCATTCGGCGGCGCTGCGCGACGGGGCGCGGCGCGCACTTCTGCCTCGCTCGGTGCGCCGCGCGCAAGAGTTCCTAAGTAGCTGCGCAGAACAGTCCCTGTCCCTGGCTGATCTGTGCCAGCACGTGGGCGTGAGTGCCCGGGCGCTCCAGCTTGCATTTCGTCATCACACGGGCCGGAGCCCAATGGAGTTCCTGCGCGACGTGCGCCTCGATCGAGTGCGCGATGAACTGCGCTGTGCTTCGCCAGAATTCGGCGTGCAGGTGGCGCGGGTGGCTGCGAAGTACGGCTTTCTCCACCTCGGGCACTTCGCCGCGCAATACCGAGAGCGCTTTGGCGAGTTGCCCTCGGAAACGCTGCGCGGCCAGCGTTGGCATTGAGTAGCCTTGTTGCAGACTCGCTGCCGGCAGTTCGTGATGCCCCGGCTGGAGTTGTTTCGCAGCGCCTATCCCGACATCGAGCTGATCCTGCAGGTGTCGATCCCGTTGCTCAACGTCACCGCCGAAAAGGCCGACCTCGAGGTGCGCTAGAGCACGGGTGGCTGTACCGATCTCGAGCACCAGTTGATTCTGGCCGAGGAGGTGACGCCAGCCTGCAGCCCCAGTGACCTCAACGAGTTCGGCCCCTTAACGGCTTCGAGAGCGAAGCCGAGATCATGCAGGCCCGCCTGATCCGCAGCCCGCTGGAGCCGTGGCGCCGAGCACAAGCCGATCCTGCTGTCGGTGGGCAACGCCACCTGCCACTGGTGCCATGTGATGGAGCGCGAGATCTTCGAGGACGCGGGCTGGCGCGCCAATTGGCCGATGGCTTCGTCGGATCAAGGTCGACCGCGAGGAGCTGCCTTACGTCGACCACGTCTACATGAGCGCGCTGCAGGCGCTCACCGGCCGCGGCGGCTGCCGGAAAGCGGTCGTCGACGACCGTCGGCTCTTGGCCGAATGCTGCCACAGCGCCGGCCCGAAGCGGGGGAGTAAAGTTTGAAGCGCGAGCGGCTAGCCACAAGGCTCTCAGACGAGCGCTGCGTAGTCATGCAGGTCCTTGCATCCATACCCTCGGCTAACGAGTGCGGCGCGTTGCTGAGAGGTGAACTCGGGCGAAAAMACGACTCTCTCCTGCGTCCAATTGCTCAGGTGTTTGTGCTCTCGTGCAGCCATAAATCCCGCGACATGCTGGTCGAAGACTGCGAGGGCCGCGTTGTCGTGCAAGCCGTCATCGGCGTGCGGGACCGATTCAACCAGGGATCACGGGAGTCTTCGTTGCGCATGCGGTTCAAATGTCCGCCATCGGTGGGCCGGATGCCGGCTACCACCCGAACGCAACGCCGCGGTTCCCGCAGGCCTGGGGCCTCAGCGTCGGCGATCGTGTGCGTACGGCCGGCAACATGGTCGGGGCCCGCGGTTCGCGCGCGTCGAGGAACTCTTCATGGGGGCCGTCCTGGCCCACGGCGAGCGTCAAGTTCGAGGACGAACGGCCGCCCCTGGCAAACGGCAATGGCGCGACCGCAGCAGCCCTACCGTGCCGCCTTGGTCGGCGTGAGCATGCTCGAGCGAGTGGCGCCAGCACACGAAGACGTGCAGCAGGAGGCCTACATCGACCTGGACGACGTCTGGCAGCGCACTGTCTCGGGCGAGGATGAGGCCCGGTTGATGGGTTCGCTGCTGTCGGTGGAGATGGATGAGCGTGAGGTGGAACGTCCGCGTATGAAGTAATCGGCATACGCTCATCGGGCTCGCCCGTGGCTGTCTCGCGCGGCGAGAACGCGACGATCGTCGCGCAACCGCGCCGGTTTGACGCGCAGTCTCTTGTCGATGCGCGCTCGCGAGCGCAGAATCCGCCCTCAGCAATGGCAATTGCGGCCGCAAGGCCTGTCGACGAAGGGCGCGAGCGCTGAGATGCAGAACTGCACCGGCGACTCGCCCGCCCGCTGAACCACAAACGCTCGGTGGTTCGGACCGAACTCCTCCCAAGGTCTGCCGTCTCCGCGCGCGCCTCCCAAAATTCTTCGTGAACCTAGCGCGAACCTCTGTCGCTTCCGTATTCTTTTCAGAAAGGGGTAGAGACCTCTCGGAAGCAATCAACAACACAGAAGAATTTTTCAGATGAAGAGTAACAAGATCGTCGCCGGCTTCGCCATGGCCCTCACGGTGCTCCTGGCCGGTTGCGGCAGCGGCCCATCCGAAGGGGAGATCGAAAAGATCTTCAAGGCCGAGGCGGAGCAGGCCGCCCAGCAGATGAAGTCGTTGGGCGCTGGCGCGATGGCGAAGTCGTTCGTCCCCACCCTGCATTCCGTCAAGAAGATTGGCTGCGAGAAGAATGGCGCTGGCGTCCTTTGCGATCTGGAGCTCGACGTGGAGCAGAACGGTACCCGCAACAAGGGCGAAGCGGCGCTTAGTCAAGGGCCGCGACGGCTGGGTCACGACGAAATGATCTAGCTAAGCTAGGCATTTTCGACGGTCGTCCGGGATTGCCCGGAGACCGTTGAAGGAAGCCCTTCTCTGATCCTTGCCACGCGCGCACATGGCCTCTACACCGACCTTCCTGTCCCGCCTCAAGCTGTCCGACCCCGACTTGGCGCTCCTTTGCGTGCCGGCCGCGTATGTCGACTGCACGAGCTCGATCACGGATCTCGATGAGGCAGATCACACCGGGAAGACGCCCCATCTGTTGAGCCTGGTCGTTACCGATCGCGTCAAGGCGGTCAACAAGGACAAGTCCGCGGCGAGCTGGGGCGGAAGGGTCATCACGTCCATGGTGGAACTGCAGGAGAAGCAGTACCCGTTCTGGAAAAACATCGGTCGCCTGCAGATCGAGGTCGCGGACGACACCGGGCGAATCGCCTATCTCGACTCGTTCGCCCCCTGGGGCTGGCGCTCGACCGAAGTGGGCTCGAAGGTCCATTTCCTCGGTACGGTGAAGCGGTTCGGCGACAACCTCTATGTCGAGCCGGGGGTCGAGCAGCCGCACAGCGGCGCGATCGGCGGCATCTGGGCGCGGTATCTGGGGGGCTGCAGGGACGCGTMACCGGCGAGGCGGTTACTGGTGCCGTGCACGCGGTGCTCGGCAAGGAAGCCGCCTATCTGAAGTGCGAACGTCACATCGTCTCTGCGATGCAGCTGGATGAAGCGGGCGTGCTCGCTTGTGTGCAGTACGACCTGGACGACTTGACCGATGGCGTTCCGACTTTCGCGACCCTGCGGGAACTGCTTGTGGCCCTGCACCGGCCTGTGTCGGTGGCGGCCGGTGAGCGGGCCTTGCAGCTCGCGCAGCGCATCGACGCCGCTTCGATTCGGACGGCAGCACGCACCCAGAGCAAGCGCCAGCCGCATCGGGACGCGCCGCTGATCGTTCCGGACCAGCAGGTGCTCGACCTGGCCGCCAAGCAGGCAGAGACCCTGACCGACGACCAGCGCGCGGCCATCCTGGGAATCGCGAGCGCTCTGCGGTCGCCAGTTCCGATGAATGGCCTCATTCCGGGAGACGTGGGAACCGGCAAGACGCTGACCTTCCTGCTGCCTGCGATCGTGGCGCATCAGAACGGCGCGAGCGTGGCCATCATGGCGCCGACCATCATCCTGGCGAATCAGATCGCCCAGCAGATCACACGGCGCTTTGCCGGCGAGATTCGCGGCGTCGAGCGCGTTGAGGCGGGCAAGAAGATCCGGAACAAGGATCACATCCTGGTCGGCACCAGCGGCCTGACGAGCGCTTGTGCAAAGGCGGGCATCGTCCCGAACGTCCTGGTTATGGACGAACAGCACAAGCTCTCGGTGCAGACGCGCGGAGCGTTGGTCGGCCCAGCCACCCACGTGCTCGAAGCGACGGCGACACCTATTCCCCGATCGCTCGCGACAGTGTTCTTCGATGGCATGCAGGTGTTCACGCTGCGCCAGGCGCCGGTGGAGCGCGCCATCACGAGCCATATCGTCGTCGTGAGCAGTCGCGCAGTCGTGACGCGAGCGATCCGCGAAACGATCGCCGCGGGTCGGCGGGTGCTGGTCGTGTATCCGCGCGTCGACAGCGTCGAGGTCACCAAGAAGGCCAAGGCCTCGAAGGAGGGCGCACAGCTCGACCTCGGTACCACCACGGAAGACACGACTCGCACGGCACAGGGCGTCGTCGTCGCGGCGGAGACGTTCGAGCAGGCTTTTCCCGGAAAGGTCGTGGCACTCCACGGGTTGCTTTCCGATGACGAGAAGGAGAGCGCGATCCAGCAGATCCACAACCTCGAGAAGCCGCTCGCGGTGGCGTCCGTGGTCGTGGAGACCGGCATCGACATTCCCGACATCGGCTTGGTCGTCATTCGGGATGCGGGTCGGCTGGGGCTGTCGCAGCTCCACCAGCTGCGTGGCCGTCTGGTGCGCAACGGCGGCGCCGCAGACTTCTTCATGATGGTCGAGTCGATCGAGGCGCTGGAAGATCCGGCCCTCGAGCGGCTGATGGCCTGCAAGCTGACCACCAACGGCTTCCGCCTGGCCGAAATCGACATGAAGCAGCGCGGCTTCGGCTCGTACGTCGATGACAGCCAGACCGGATCGTCTCAGGGCGTCTTCCGCCTCACCAAGATCGCGCCGGCAGACTTCCTGGGCATCGCGACCGCGACGGCGGCGGCCGGCGAACCGGGTGCTGCGGACATCGAGGACGCCAACGAGGCGGACGCGCTGATGCGCCGCGTGCGCAAGGAAGTCGAGAAGCTGCGTCAGGCCGTTGCGGCCGGTGAGCGCACGGTTACGCCTACCGCTCCTGCCGCGCCTGCCAAACTGCCCGCGCCTCCCGGCTCGTTCAAGCCCCGGCCGCCGGCCGCAGCACCAGATCCCCTGGCTGCTCCGGCGCGCCACACCGAAGCGGCGACGCCCGGCCAGCAGTTGGGCTTCGGCCTATTGCCGGCTCGGCCCGTCGTCCGGCCGCCGGCGAACTTGGCGCCAGCCGTCGGTCGCTTCCCTGCGCCGGTGTCTCGCGCGCCAGCCACCCCTCCACCACTGCCGCCCGGTGCGATCGAGCGTATGCAGGCCGGCTTCGACTTCTCATTGGCCGAGCCCCGCCCGGCACCCCAGGCAAAGCTGGATCCAGAGACTGTGCCGGGGTTCCCTCCTCGGCGGGCCTTCCCGCCACGCGGGTAGGCAATTCCCGTGTCCGCTCGGCTTCGAACGGATCACTTTCGACATCGACTCCATGCATAACCCCTTCTCCAGCTCCTGCCCGGTCGTGCGCCGCACCACTGAAACCTTCGTCGAGCGGCCAATGGTCGGCGGTGAGCGTCAGTACTTTCATTTCGATCGCGAGGTCCTCTGGCTGAAGGAGTCGGAGGCCGTGCTGCGATTCGTCCACGGCGGCGAGGAGCTCAAGCACGGCTCGACTCACACGGACTTCAACGGCTACCTCCCGGCGGCCGAGGGACTCGTTGACGAGGCCGAGCGGACGGCCAAGGCGTACAGCGTGACGGCGGATAGCTCCTTCGTGATCGAGTGTTCCCGCCCATTAATTTCGAGAACGCGTCAATGCATGCGAATAAAAGCCAATAGATACGAAAACAGCAACAGCGATTGCCTCAGATCCTGTATCGGCAGAAGAGACCTTGGCACTTTTTTGCCGCGAACGGCCGGTCTACCTTCAGAACTTGACCTTCGCCGACATCGTCGAGGGAATCCAAGTTCGGCGACAGCGGACGGATCGCGGGTGGCAACGGACGACCGGGATGAAATCTCGTGTGAACGGGCGCTTCCGCATGTCGCGAACCGGCGCTCCGGGCCACTCCGGACTTTCGACTTGCTCAGAAGCGGTCATTGAGAGCGGAGTGGCTACGCGTGTAGTGGGGCGGTCATGAGCAGGTCATGAGCGGCATTTCAGCGCGCGATTTCGCATTGATCACGGCCCGATGCCGCGCGTCCTGGCGAGCATTTCGCGATCGGCCGGCTGCGGGCGGGAAAACGCAGTCAACCGGCAATCTGTCAGTACTTGGTGTCCCGCTTTTCCTGGCGACCCCCCTGCTTCGTGTCGTGCTTGTCCTGCCGGCACTGGGCGTTGCTCTTCTGGTTTTCGGCCCGGCAGTCGACCTTGTCTGAGCGCGCGTCCTGTTTGGTAGCCTGGTTCGTGTCCCTGCCTTGTTGGCGCTGCTGCGACTGATCGGTGGCCAGGGCGGCCCCCGATAGCGTCAGGAGTCCGGCTGCGGCCAGCATTCCGCCTGTCCGAAGCCATTGTCCGCATCTTGATTCGACCATTTGCATTCTCCAATTTCGCACGGTTGAGACGGTGGTCAGCTGTCGCACCAAGCCGCCTTCTATGCGCTTGACAGCCACACCCAAGAAGCCTTCTCCGATAAAAGCGAGCTTCCATTGCCGAAAGTTGCATGATGGCACCAATCACCGCCGAAGAGAACGAAATCCAATCGGAGGCCGTCGTCAATAGGGTTGCAATTGTTCAATGAGTGGTCCACGATCGCCCGCGACTCGATCGAACTGTCATGAGAACTTCTATGGCGATTTCCACAGTGCTGACGCGGCTGCGTGGCGGCTAGGCATCCAGCACCCGGTACTGCTATTACCCATGGTGTGGTGGTCGGCGCCAAGCTCACGTGGGCAGTGAGTGCGGCCGGTGGGGGGATCCTGAGCTGCGGCGACGAAGACCGGCCCGTACTGGAAACGGGCCGGCGGACTGCTACGCCGAGCGGTACGATGCCCTCATGAGCGCAACCGAGACCATTCCGTTCGCCCACGCCCCTGAGGACTTCAAGGTCAAAGACGCCCGGGTACTGCGCGCCGTGCGTGTCGAGGGGACGGCGGTGTTCGGCAGGACCGCGAAGGCGCGCCAGAAGAAGTAGGCTTTCGTTGGGTGTGACGGCCCATTTGTTCCAGGTACAGGCACCATCAGGGTGACTGCCGGCCGCCCTGATGATTCACGGCCCGCTCAGGCTTCTGGCCTCGATCGCAATGTGATGGGTCGACGTGGCCATGGCCGAGGTGTTCGATGCAACCCAAAACTTGATGACGCTTCCGTCACCCAGGCAGCTGCGGCCGGGCTTGGCCGGGCCACTGCTCCAACAACGGATCGCCAATGCGGTTGTGCAGCGCATACCGAATCAGTTCGGCCGTGCTGRACACGTGCAACTTCTCCTGGATGCGAGTCTTGTGGGTGCTCACGGTCTTCRCGGAAAGGTGAAGCGCGCTYCCGATTTCTGTAAGCSGCTGGCCGGCAGCGACGCGCCGCAAGACGTCGAGCTCGCGATCCGTCAATAGCGCATGGCGCGGAGCCTCCGCTGATCCGTTGAGCTGCCGCACGACCGACTCGGCAAGGCTTTCGGTGACGTAGGCGCCGCCTGCCGCCACCTTGCGCACGGCGCCCACCARTTCCRTAGCCGCGATGTCCTTGGTGACATACCCATCGGCGCCCGCCTTGAATGCCCGCAACGCGTATTGCTCCTGCGAATGCATGCTCAGCACGAGAATGCGCACACCCGAGAACTCGGTCTTGATGCGTCGTATCAGTTCAAGCCCGGTCATCCCCGGCAGGGAAAGGTCGACCAGCGCCAGGTCGAACTCGCCGTTKCGCAGGAATTCGAGCGCCTGAAAACCCGTCTCCGCTTCGGCCAATGCCCAATTGCTGGCTATCGGATCGAGTACGCGCCTCAAGCCTTCCCGAACGATCGTGTGGTCGTCCACAAGAAGCATCCGAAGCTCCGGCTCAGTCTTGTCTGTGGGCGTCAAATTACCTACTCGGAGCTTGCGGTGGAACTTTTAGTTCGTTGCCGGCGACCGCATGTCACCGCGCTGGCGCTTACCGAGCCATATCTGGCTATCGCTCTTGACTGGGAGTGTGATCGTCAGCGGTTAAGTCGACGGTGTCTCACTCCAGTCCCGTGCATTTGAGTGATCGCGCCCTAGCCAGGCTGCTCGCCCGTGGCGCGGATATCCACGCGCCGGTTCGGCTCGAAGCAGGCAATGAGCGCAGTGCGGTTCTTGGCCTTGCCTTGTGCCTTGCACTCTGCTTCGGTGATCTTGAGCTCCGCCGGTCCGCGGCCTTCAGTCTGGATGATGTTGGCCGGCACACCTTGGCTTACCAGGTAGTCGCGCACGGAGTTGGCCCGTGCCACGGACAGGCGGTTGTTGAACTCGAGGCTGCCGATCGGGTCGGTGTGCCCGACGATGGAGATCGCGCGCAGCCGGATGCCCGAGGATTTGAGCTCCGCGAGCGTGTTGTCGATGCGGGTGCGGCCGGCAGGCGTCAAGTCCGACTTGGCGAACGCGAACGTGCCGTCGGCCTTGAGCTCAAAGTTGCGCGCTGCCGGCGGCGGCGGCGGCGGTGGGGGCGGTGGCATTGCCGCAGGCGGGGCCGCCGGCGGGGCCGCCTGCGCCACGCGCGGAGCAGGCCCGAAGGGGATCTGCAATCCCACCGAGAACAACCAGTCGTTCATTTGCCCCCGCCGGTTGTCAAGCCTGGCGACGTTGGCGTTGTCGACATAGCGGTAGCGTGCATCGGCCACCAGGCGGCCCCAGGAGGAAAACGGCCACACGATGCCGAGGCCCGCGTTGGCCATGAAGCTCGTGCTGCTGTCGCTGCCGATTAGCGTCTCCACCTTGTTGTCGATGGCGCCGATGCCGCCCACAAGATAGGGCTGCACGCTGTTCGACTGCCASCGGTTTATCCCCTGGCGGCCCAGGAAGAACCACTGCGCGTCGAGCGTGCCGCTCCAGTTCTTGTATTTGTTATTCCTGCTAAAGACGTCAAGGCTGGTGGCCTGGCCATCGAGCTCCTCGTACTGGCCGCGCAACTCGATGTTCCAGTTGGGGCTTATGGGCTTGCCAATGGACACTCCTCCACCCCAACCGTTGTCGGCGTTSCGGTCACCGTCCGGATGGACGTATACGCCGAAGGGCGTGATGTACCAGCGGTCGTCGAAGTACTGGCTCGCTGTGTAGGTGGTCTGCGCAAGGCAGGCACCGTACGGGAGGGCAAGCGCGCAGCAAGCTGCGAAGGTGCGTCGGTCGAACATGAAAATCTCCTCACTTCGTTAACGTTGTTGAGAGAGCCTCAGCCTGAGCCGTCGAGCCAGTCGATCACTCGAGCCAGTCGAGGCCGACAATAGATGTGGTCAGGTCCGCCGGTCTTTACATATGTAACCGAGTGTGTCGCTCTCCATAGTGAGCGTAATAACCTCCAGTTTCAATTGAACGTGACGGTTGGGTTAAAAAGTTGCGATTCAGCAACGAGTAGGGTCAGCAGCGAGGTTGTGCAGAGAAAACGCTCGCACAGCGGCGATACGCGGAGATAAGCGGAGGCTGGTGCACGCTGGATCATCGTCGCAAGTTAGAAGGTCATTCTTCATCGAGACAATAGTCACCAAGCGGCGTCTATCGGGCGACGCAAACGCAACCGCTGGTTCGGTTTTGCAGGGACAGGCTCCGTTCCCATGCTGCGGTCGCTGTTGCCCGAGGACTGGCGTCAAATCAAGATCCGCATTGATTGACAACCATCAATACGCGCATCCGCGAGGGACAGACAATTGCTGTCCGCTGGCTTTCTCCCCCCTAAACCGGCGCCAGGTGTGTCTCACTGCCTCTCTCCTATCGAGGGATCGACGACTTGAATGTCTGCAGGGGATCCGCGTAGGCGCACACCAATCCCGATTTGACCGGGATCAGAAGGGAACCCCCATGAAGACGAAGATCCACATCTTGATGGCCTCATTGGCTTTCGCGTCCGCCGCCCTCATGGGCTGCGCCACGACTGCTTCTGACCAATGGTTCGTGCTCGGCCAGCAGTAAATCAGGGCCGTCGATCCGAGCGTGGCGATCAAGAGCGAAGGGGGGCGATGGGACAAGGACGTCAAGCAGGTGAAGCTCTCTGCTGAGGGCGCCGATGTGCAGGTCACGAAGCTCGTCGTCAGCTGGGACAATCGAAGAGACGACACATTGATGGACGTCGGGGTTCTAAAGGCGGGAGGCCAATCGGCTCCGATGGACGCTCCGGGACGCAAGGGGCGCCTCACGTCGGTGACGGTCCAGTACAAGATCCTTGGTAATGCACCGACGGCTACCCTCAAGGTCTGGGGATTGGATTGAGGTGGAATCCCTCCGGACTCGTGACGTTCGGCAATTGACGCTGGCCGCGCGAAGGTGCCAATGTCCACGGCGCGAATATCCGCGATCGGAAACCAGGAATCGTCGATGTGACTTTGCAATGCGACATACGAAAAGAGCGCCGTACCTTTGGGTGTTCTTGGGCAAACCGAGCGGCGGTGACTTGTCTCTTCCCAAGGGGCCGCGGCGCTACAAGCGGCCGATCAGCGCATCCCTTTCCAAAGTAATCCGCGATCGCGATGCGGGCGACTCGATCCGGGAAGTCTTCGGTGGAATCCGTCATGGCCTCGCTCGACATCCCCTTCGAGGACCAGCTTCTTGCACTGGCAGCGCTGGAGCTTCTGAACGATCGAACGACGTACCGGTACACGGCGCTTTACACGGTCAATGATGGCGGCCCTGGCGGTGGAGGCCCCGGCGGTGGCGGACCAGGACGATAGTCCGTTGGCTTGATCCAGTTCCCTGGAGTCTCGAACTTTTCCGACAGTGACTACTGTGCCTCCAACGTACGAGTGCTGGGCAGCAGCATCAATATCGGGCGGTGATTCTGAACGGGGTGTTCAACCTCGCACAGCTCGAGGCGATCGTGGCATGGCAGTGTTGAGCGCACCGGAGTAAAGCTCATGAGGAGCGGCAATCGGGGACTTTTTTCCCGCTAGGCGGATCAAGCGAAGCGCGCACCGTGAATGTGCCCCGCAAAATCGCCGAATGGACGCTCCGACCTACCTTTCTGACGACGAGCTCTTCCGACGCTGCCAAGCGCTTCGGCAGCAAGCAACTCACGGCGACCAAGCCGCACTTGGCGAAGCCCTCGGCTTTGGAAGCGGAGGCCCAGCGCCGTTTTTCCTACGCCACAACCATCTCCGAACCACTGGCAGCATTGCCGATGGGCCGATGGGCCGATGGGCCGATGGCCCTGGTGGCGGTTCTGGTGAGGGGCCGGGGGACCTGGGCGTTCTCCATGTTGAACTGACAGCATGAGGGTACTTGCCTGTGGTGGACGCTACTACGACGACTGGGCGTTCATCGTG
>NZ_JBFUIU010000258.1:0-11406 GCF_056401695.1 Variovorax sp. P4_D9 | reverse complement strand
ATGCGGCCGGCATCGTCGGCTGGGTGCAGATCGAGGCGCTCGACGGGCCGAACAGCCTCTGCAACTTCCCGAATGCGGCGCAGATCATCGCCGCCGCCGACGGCCTTGGACGTTGACCTGCGGCGAACCGTCCGCCAGCGTTGCTACCAGGAAGCATTCGTTGGCACCGCCACAACTGCAGAGGACCGAATCGGCAGACGCGGTTGCCTCAAAATCGGCTGCCCGCAGGGCGTGTCCGTTCGAACCGGACCTCGGGGACCATCAGCGTCATTCGGTGCAGTAGCTCAGTGGAAGAGCGCGGACGTGGTTGATGGATCGTTCCCATCCTGCACTACGAGGAACACTCGCAGCAGCGGCCGGCTTTTAACCGGTAGGTCGAGGAAATCTCTGCCCGCACCAAGATTTCAATACGGACCTCTAGCTCAGCCGGCAGAGCGGCGCTTTACACGCCGAGGGCTGGCGGAATCGGCAGACCCGCGACGTTGAGGGCGTCGTGTCCGAAACGACATCCCGGCTCGAGGCCGGGGTTGTGCACCAGCCAGCCAGGCGAGGTCTCTCAGGTTGCGGCGCTGGTCCTTTCATACATCGCCCACTTCACGGTCAGGATGTCGGCGGCGATCTTGGCAGCGTTCACCCCGGCATAGGATTCAGCCGGATCGAACTCGAATCCCTCGCGGTATCGGACGACCTGTGCGTAGTCCTTGTCGAAGGTCATTGGACCCATGAGGCCTGCCGGATCAACTCCAGCGGGAACCGCCAGAAACTTTTCTGGATTGGTGGCGCTTTGGTAGAGGTCGACGGTCATCAGGTTCATACGGCAATCCTTGACGTTCAAACGGTGGTAAAGCCTGGCGCGGAAATCATCCTGTACTTCATCCGCGCTAGGTGCAATCGGCGCGCGCCTACATATCCTGTCCCCCCGGCCCTTCCACCCCTCAGCCGGCGGGCCTCCCAGCAAGAAGGGCTGCGCGAAGGGGAGCCGACCTTGATCGGCATAGGGGGCAGCGCGAGGCTGCGCCCCTGCCACACCACCCGGCATGCGGGTCCACACCGGGCGGTCATGTGAGTCGATGGATGCCGAGGCTGTCGAAGTAGCTCACCGTGAGCACACGGTGGACGTCCGAGAGGCTGCAATGCCACCAGTGGTTGTCGACACCAGCCACCAAGGCGGCCAACTCGTGGGTCGGCTCGAACCATCTCCACCTGGTCCTCCCGTGCCATCACGATCAGGAACTCCTACTCGTGATCGCTGAATCAGGCTCCGTTCGAACATACCAAGTAGGCGTGGCCAACGTTGATGAACGCCCGCTCCAGGATCGCCGCGTCCGACTCGTCCGCCAGGCCCTTCTTCCCGTTGATCGCGATATCGCGCCGCCACTCGCGTCCATAGGCCCCGGCATCGTTTTCGCTCGCGAAGTACGCTTCCTGCAGCAAGGACCGCAGGCGATCGCTCAGCGGCTGGACGCGCGCCAGGCTATGAGCCGAAACCGCATGGAAGAGCCTGTCGGCCAGTTCGTCGCGGGACTTCGAGCCCGCCGGCGGCGCGGCCAGCCCATCACGCGCACGACCGCGGCCAGGACTCGGGCCTTCAGGTTGGCATCGTCCTCGGCCTCGCGCGCGCGCTCAGCCTTTGCGCTGTTCCCGCCAGCAACCGCCAGAGCTTCGGCGTCGCGCGAACGCCGCGCCACTTTGTCTGCGAGGGTGTCCAGAAGGCGCTGTGCCTTTACCCGGCGATCGCCTGCGGCAGCAACGGGCGACAACTGCATCTCGCGAGGCTGCAACGGTCTTGTGCGCGTTCTCGCGCGTCATGAAGCTCACGCCGAGCAGATCAGGGCGCGCTTGCTCCAGTGCGTAGGCGCCGGGCGAGAGGGTCATGGCTCGGTCGTGCTGGTCGACGACGATATACCGCTCGCCGAGCAGCGGTACGGACCTGTTCTGCTGTGGCCTCCCAGGTCGCAACGTCGTCGCGGAGGACGGCCAGGACATCGGAGGTGGAGTTCGTGTTGGGTTCGGTGCTCATAAGGCAACCTCTTGGTTTTTGAAGCTGCCCGAAGTTTCGCGCAGGCAAGGTTGTCCACGGGGCTTGGTTGTGGACAACGCGCTGGCCCTTTGTCAGGCCACGAAGCGTGGTCCAGGCCAGAAAGCGGGCCACGAGGTCGTCGGACGGCCAAGACCGGAAGTTCGTCACAGCTTCTAAGCCCTTTGCGTTCGGGCGCCGGGCGTGAGGGGGTTTTCTTGTCAGTTGCGGATTCCTGCGACAAGTATCGCTCTCGGGCCTGCCGGAAGATGCCCCGCTTTGATAGAGCAAGCCACTTGAAAAGGCGCGGCTGAAGCAGGTCAAAAGACTACCGTCCACCCTCGGAACAGAGAAGCTGCGCCTAGAGCATATAAGTCGCAATCGCTGTATCTAGAAGACTTCTGCCATCATGCGGCGCACTCCAAGAACACTTCGTTTGCGACAGCTGTGGTGCTGTGATGGTGTCATGCAGGCGGGAAAAGACCTCCCGGTCCGCCTGTGGGTAAAATCCGGGCCGGCGTGCATTTGAAGAGAAGACGTTTTTCCATCGAATCATCAAAATTCAGACGCCTTTGTCGCAAACGTTCGCTAAGCGACGAACTCCCTTAACTTCAAAGGTTCCAGACTCAATGACGAAGTCCTACGCGCAACTCAAATCCGCCATCGCCAAACTCGAAAAAGAGGCGGCCGCGCTCCGTGAAACTGAGACGACAAAGGTGGTTGCGCAAATCAAGGAGTCGATTGCCACGTTTGGCCTGACCGTCGAACAGCTCTTTGGCGCTGGCGCCAAAGCATTGAAGACAGCCGCCGGCAAGGCCCTCGGCGGTGGCAAAGCAGTGCGCAAGGGCGCAGGCGTTCCCAAGTACCGCCACCCCAAGACGGGCAAGACCTGGACGGGCTTCGGCAAGGCTCCCGGGTGGATTGCCACGGTTCGCAACCGTGACAAGTTCCTCATCGACCAATCTGGCGTTGTTGCAGCACCTTCGGTCGAAAAGGCCGTGGCGCCTGTCGCTGCAGTGGCGGATAAAGCCACCCGTGAGGCCCGCACAGCTGCAGCACTGGTGAAGACGTCGATTCGCGCCAGGAAGGTTGCTCCCGCTTCTGTCGCAGCTCCCGAAATTAAGGCTGAAAAGCCGGTCGCGAAGAAGGCCGCACCAAAGAAGAGCGCTCCTTCGAAGAAGGCCGCGCCGGCAAAGAAGGCAGCTGCCGCCCCCAAGGCTGCAAAGGCTCCAAAGGCTGCTGCGAAGGCCCCCAAGGAGGCCGCCGCCAGGGCGATTAAGTCGCAAGCTGCCGCCAAGACCCGCAGCCCGCGCACGTCCACGAACGCTGCGGCGCCTATTTTGACCCCCGCCACGCCGGAGACGGCTGCATCCGCGAGCTGATAACGCAATTGGCCTGCTTCGGCCGAAGAGACCACACGAACGGGCCGCTCTGCGGCCCGTTTCTTTTGGCGCAGCTTCCAGATATGGCGCTGCGAGGGTTTCCATCGACTAGGCTTTGTCGGTCTTCGGAACGGGCATGCTGTGGGTGAGGGTTCGTTCTCGACTGCCGTCGACCCGGAACTTCGTTCATACATCCAATGGGCGGAGCAGCTTCCCCAGGTCTATACCCCGGCAAAATGAACGAACGCTGTTTTCCGCCCGATGGCGGCCAAGAGCAGTAATCCGCCACCGTCTGCTTCAGGGGGGGCCATTTTTGGCCGAGGCACCATTCAGACCGGGTATCGAGAGTTGTTCGAGCTTGGGCTTGTATGCGACATGAACGTCGTCAATGCGGCCGTTGAATCGAAACGGCGCACGGCTGTAGTAGTCCAGCGCAACTGGCGAGCCAAGATCCATGCCGACATCGAAGGTCTCTGTCGCCGTAAAGGTCAGCGGCAGAGTGTAGGGCACCTCGACACGGCCCACCTCGGCCCCATCGACCCGCAGCACGATTTGCGCCGGTGCGCCGGGCTTGGATGAGACCATGACTGTTTCGACTTCGATGCGAGCCTTGCCCTTGGGCAGCGCAGCGGTCGAACGCACCACACTGCGCTTTAACGCCAGCGCGTTGTATTCGTAGACCAGCTGGCCTCGATCGATGTAAAGGGTGACGCCGCCCGACACGCCCCCCATCGCGTAGATCACGCCCTGCGCGTCGGCCGGAAGCACCGCATCGACCGTGACCAGGCTGTTGCGCGAACGCAGGTTCGGCGCGGCGAATTCGGGCAGGCGGGTGACGCGGTCACTGAAGATCCAATCGCTGTACGGCGTCTCGATGCGTGCCTTGGGATCGAGGAAGGGATAGAGGCCCGCCCCCAGCGGATAGACCTTGTTGGCCTTCGCTTGAGCGTCGAACTCGCGCTTCATTTCTTCCAGCTTGGCCGGGTTTGCGGCTGAGACATCGACCGCTTGCGAGTAGTCGCCGTCGAGCTTGTACAGCGCCCAGGTGTCGTTGTCGGGCTTCCATCCGACGAACTGGGCGAAGCCTACGATCCACGGCGTGCGCGGTCCCCACACCGACGCCATCCACCCGTCCTTGTAGAGGCCGCGGCTGCCCAGGTTCTCGAAATACTGCGCCGGCTTGCGCGCGACGGCATTCGCATCGGCGAAGGTCGCGGCCATGCTCACCCCGTCCAGCGGATCCTGCGCCACGCCGTCGACTGACTTCGGCGGCGTCACACCCGCCATTTCGTAGATCGTCGGTGCGATGTCGTTGAGGTGATGGAACTGGTTGCGCACCCTGGCGTCGGGCTTGATCCTCTTCGGCCACGACACGGCCAGCGGCGTGCGCGTGCCGCCGAAGTAGCCGGCCACCAGTTTGGTTCCCTGAAAAGGCGTCATGCCGGCCCAGGCCCAGGCTGCGTGATACATGCTGTCGAGCTTGGGCCCGCCGAGCGCATCGAGCCCGCCATAGTCACGTTCCAGCACGGCCATGTGCTGCTGTGCGCTGGCCGTGACGCCGTTCTGCGAGTTGAGCTCTGCGATCGAACCTTGCATACCCTCCGCCGATGCGCCATTGTCGGAGAAGACATAGAAGATCAGCGTGTTCTCGCGCAACCCCTGCCGCTCCAGTTCATCGACCAGCTTGCCGACCTGCGCATCGGTGTGCTCCAGGAAGCCCGCATAGACCTCCATCAGGCGTGCCTGGAACTGCTTTTCCTTCGGGTCCAGACTGTCCCACGCGGGCAGGGTGGACGGCCGCGGCGTGAGCTGCGTGTCCTTCGGTATCCAGCCGAGCTGCTTCTGCCGCGCGAAGGCGTGTTCCGAGCGCGGCACGCGACGCCGAGCAGATGGCCGCGGTGTGGAAGGCGTTGTAGGTCACGCCCGTCTGCGCGACGCGTGAGAAGGTCGGCGTGTGGATCGGTCCTCCGACGGTGTCGGCCTGCGCGAAGCCGGCGTCGTCGAGCATCACGATCAGGACGTTGGGCGCGTCCGCGGCCAGGCGCGCGGGCGCCTTGCGCCACTCGTGGCGGGACTCCGCAAGGTTCGGGCCGGCCACGCTGGCGCTCGGCGGGCGCGGGAACGGCAGCGAGACCTGCGCGGCGGCTGGTGCGGCAAGGGCGCCCAACGGGAGCACTGCGGCCAAGGCCGCCTTCAGGTAGCGGTAGAAAGGATTCTTCATTTCGGGTCCTAGATGGTTGGCAGGATGTGATCTTTGAACATCTCGCGCAGGCGGTTCTTGAGCATCTTCCCGGTGGCTCCCAGCGGGATCGCATCGACGAAGACGACGTCGTCCGGCGTCCACCAGCTCGCGATCTTTCCTTCGTAGAAGGCGAGCAGCTCCTCGCGGCTGAGTTCCTGGTCGGGCTTCCTGACGACCACCAGCAGGGGCCGCTCGTCCCACTTGGGGTGATAGGCCGCGATACAGGCCGCCATCGCGACCTGCGGATGCGCCATGGCGAAGTTCTCCAGGTCGATCGAGCCGATCCACTCGCCGCCCGACTTGATCACGTCCTTGCTACGGTCGGTGATCTGCATGAAGCCATCCGTATCGATGGTCGCGACGTCGCCCGTCGGGAACCATCCCTGGCCGGCCGACTGCACCAGCGGTGGCTCGCCTTCGCCGCGGAAGTACTGCGAAACCACCCAGGGCCCGCGCACCAGCAGGTCGCCGCTGCACTTGCCGTCCCACGGCAGTTCGTTGCCCTCGTCGACGATCTTCATGTCGATTCCGTAGAGCGCGTGACCCTGCTTGGCCTGCACGGCGTATCGCTCATCCTGCGACAGCTGCAGGTGCCTGGGCTTGAAGCTGCACACGGTGCCGATCGGGCTGAGTTCCGTCATTCCCCAGGCGTGCAGCACGTCGACGTTGTAGACCTCCTGGAAGGTGCGGATCATCGCTGGGGGGCAGGCCGAGCCGCCGATAATCGTGCGCCGCATGGTGCGAAAGCCCAGGCCATGGGCCTCCACATGGGCGAGCAGCCCCTGCCACACCGTGGGCACGCCCGCCGAGACGGTCACGCCCTCGGCCTCGAACAGATCGTGCAGCGACTTGCCGTCCAGCCCCGGCCCCGGAAACACCAGCTTGGCGCCGACCATGCAGGCGATGTAGGGCAGGCCCCAGGCATTCACATGGAACATCGGCACGACCGGCAGGATCACGTCGCTCGCCGAGCAGTTCAACGCATCGGGGTTCGCAGCGACCACGGTGTGCAGCACCGTCGAGCGATGGCTGTAGAGCACACCCTTGGGGTTGCCCGTGGTGCCCGAGGTGTAGCAGAGCGACGATGCAGTGTTCTCGTCGAACTCGGGCCATTCGAACCGGTCGCTCGCGTCTTCGAGCAGGTCTTCGTAGGACAGCAAGCCGGGTACGGTGCTGTCCTTGGGCATGTGCGCGCGGTCGGTCATGACGACGAAATGGCGGATCGTCTTCACGCGCGATGCGATGGCCTCGACGAGCGGCAGGAATGTCAAGTCGAAGAACAGCACCTCGTCTTCCGCGTGATCTGCGATCCAGACCACCTGGTCCGGATGCAACCGCGGATTGAGCGTATGCAGCACGGCGCCGGAACCCGAGACCGCGTAGTACAGCTCCATGTGGCGATGGCCGTTCCACGCCAGCGTGGCGACGCGATCGGATGGCTTCACGCCCAGCGACGCCAGCGCATTGGCCATGCGGCGCGAGCGCGTCGCCATGTCGCGGAAGGTGTAGCGGTGGATGTCGCCCTCGACGCGGCGAGAGACGATTTTTTGTTCGCCATGGTGCCGCTCGGCGTGAACCAGCAGCGAGGAGATCAGCAGCGACTGCTGCATCATGAGTCCGTTCATAGGTGTTTCCTTGTCAGGCCGGAACTGCGGCAACAGCGGCAGCGGCGGTCGTTGATGGGTTCTTGAAATGCCTGTCGTTCAACAGGAGTGGATCGGCGGGACCATGGCGAGCAGCGCGAGGGCGGCGCTGGCAACCGCAGTACGGCGATGGCTGGCGACGGGAAGGCGCAAAGAAGCAGAGGGCACGGAGAGTCTCTCGAGGAAATTGTTGTTGTGGTGGCAGGGCTTGGCGTCCCTCCGGTGGAGGAACGGGTCAGCAGTAGCCCATCTTTCGGGCGTCCGCCAGCATCACGTGGCGCAGCAAGACGCGCGACAGCCGGCGCAGGTGGTAGAGCGGCTTGGCGAATGGCCCGACGAGCACCAGTTCTCGCCCGCTGCGAACGGCATCGACGATGGCGTGGGCGACAACATCCGCATGGACGCCCTTGGCCTCGTAATAGGCCCGCAACTTCGCAAGCTGCGCCGCGTCGATTGAAGGCGACACGTTGTTCGCGTTGTGCGTGATGGCTGTATTGATGATTCCCGGGCAAACCACCGTCAGCCCGACGCGGGAATTGCGAAGCCGCAGCTCCATCGAGAGCGACTCCGACAAGCCGATCACGGCGGACTTCGAGGCCGCGTAGGCGCTCATGTTGGGCGCCGGCGCAACACCCGCCACCGAGGCCACATTGACGACCCGGCGCGATCCGCCGGCCGCGTGCATTTGCGGCAGGAAGCAGCGCAGGCCGTGCACGACGCCCATCACATTGACGCCGAGCGTGCGCCGCCAGGCGTCCGAGGGACTGTCGAGGAAGCCTCCGAGATAGCCGATCCCGGCGTTGTTGACGAGGATGTCGAGCGGGCCGCCCTGCGCATGCACCTGCGCCGAAAAGGCGTGCATTGCCGCCTCGTCCGATACGTCGACACCGAAGGTCACGCAGTTCACGCCGAGGGCGCTTACAGCATCGCGCATGGGTGCGAGTCGATTCGTATTCAGGTCACAGAGCACCAGTTCGGCACCCTGGCTCGCGAAGGCGAGTGCGGTAGCGCGCCCGATGCCGGACGCGGCGCCCGTCACGAGGACGCGCTTGCCGCGAAGGTTCCTGAGAGTCATCGGCTTGACCTCGTTCGCTGATGACAGGGGTGTGCGATCTGTACGAGAAACACGGGTAGCTCCAGTGGTGGGGGACGCGTTGTGTTGATAGGATGGCCGGCGAAACCCGACTCGGATCTCGTGTACGGATGATGAAAAAATTGGCTGAATTTCGCAAAGTCAGTTGTCGACACTTGCTTGTCAATTTGCGACAAGCTGGTGGATACCCTCACGTCGGCAGCTTCTTTCGATGACCGCGTCACCCAAGCGCGTGCCGACGCGCTACTTCGCACTGATGCTGGGTTTCCTCGCCGCGCAAGGGGTGGACACGACGCGCCTGCTGTCGATGGCACAACTTGAAGCGAGCCGCTTTGAGGCCATCGACGGCATGCTCCTGCCCAAGGAGGTGGAGGCGCTGATCGTGGCCGCCTGCCACGTCACCGGTCGCACCGACCTCGGGTTCGAGGTGGGTCGCATGATCAAGCTGAATTCGCACGACCTCCTGGGCTACGGAATGCTCAGCTGCCTGCACCTCGACCACCTCCTGAGGTTCACCAGCCGCTACTACCACTTGATCAACGAGCTGTTCACGATGCGGTACCGGCGCTGGCCGGAGGGCGGCGAAGCGGTATTCACACCGGTCGTTGCGATGCCGATGCAGACGATGCACTTCCTGATGGAAGCGATCGCCGTGTCGGTGGTAAGCCAGTTCAGGATGCTCTTTGGCCCGGACGCGGTGCCCTACGACATTCGCATTGGGATGCCGCCGCCGCCGCACCATGCGCGCTATGCCACGCTCGATCCGGTGCGCTTCTTCTTCGATGAAGGGTCCATGCCGTCAGTGACGCTGGTGTTCGATCGAGCCGCGCTCGACCGGCCGCTCCCGATGGCGTCGCCCCAGGTGGTCGAACAGGTCGAGGAGCGCCTGCAGACGCTGCAGCGCCGGCCGGTGCCCGACACGGGCTGGGGCGAATACATCACGATGCTGCTGCGGGAGACGCAAGGGCAGCAGGTCACGCTGGACGACATTGCGCAACGCATGAACATCTCCGCCCGGACCATCGATCGCAACCTGAAGAAGGAGCACCTGCAGTTCCGCGAACTGTCGCAGCAGGTGCGGTTCGAGCGTGCCCGCGAGCTGCTCGTTCAAGGGGGAGCGACGGTGTCGAAGGTCGCCGAGCAACTGGGCTTCAGCGACACCGCCAATTTCACCCGCGCCTTCCGTCGCCACTGTGGGGTGACGCCGAGCGAGTTCCAGCRCCAGGCCGCCTCCGATCGCGGGGCTTAGTCGGAAAGAAGTCGGCAACTTGCTTCGGGGGGGCCCGGCGCGGACGGCGGGCGGGGTGCGCGTGCTTCCGGCGCAAGGGTATCCCCCAATTTGTCGGAAATTGACAAGCAAGTGTCGACATTGGCCTTTGCGGATCTGCGCCTTCTCTTTCATCATCCATGCATGCACCAGATCCAGGTCGGATCTCGCCCCGCCAGCCCCCTCAACCATCAAAGGAACTCCCCATGACGAACGACTACATCCTCGGCAACCCGAACCTGGACGTCCGCAAGACGAACCGCGCCATCGACAAGTTGATGGAGGTGACGACCAATCCGCGTCATCGCTTCATGCTCGAGGCGTACCACCGCCATCGCTTTCTGGAAATCGCTGGTCGCTATGAAGAGATCTTCGCGCCCGAAATGACGGTCGCAAAGCCGGTCTACCACTTCGAAGTCGCCGGCAACAGTGCGACGCTCGAGGGCGCCGAAGCCGTCAAGGGCTTCTACGCCGTCTGGGCGCAGACCAACCAATCGATCTTCTACGTCGAGGACGAACAGGTGGCCGTCGCCGACAACTTCATCGCGTCGGTGTCGACGATGTACCAGCAGACGCACGGCAAGACGCTGGCCGCCAACGGCATGCAGGTCGACGACGAGAATGCCTACTACCTGATCAAGGTCCCGGGCATGCAGATGTTCTGGCCCTATGACGATCAGGGCCGCTTGCTGGGCGAGGATGTCTGGGAGCCGAATCCSGCMGCGCGCACGCTGACCAAGCTGGCCCCCWCCGAGGTGCTGACCAGCGAGGAATCCGGCCGGCGGCTCGCGCCATTCATCAAGCCGCTGGCCTCCTTCGAGGAGACGATGCYGCAGGCAGCATAACGCGAGCCAGGCCGACTCCTGAACGTCAGCTTTGCCGACTCGGGTCTTTCGTGTCGAGAGGCTCCTATGGGCCCTGAAGAGACATCCACTTTCCTGATCTCGTTGCCGCAAAGCTGCCGGCCGAGCCCGCCCACAGGGACCTGAAGGAAGTCCCACAGCGGAGGGCACACATCGGCAGGCAGCAGACAGAGCGGTTGAGGCGCCGASCACGACTTGAGGCTTACCATCGCTGCATGGACTCACGCGAGGCCGCCCCCTCCCCCGAGCGCAATAAGCAGCCGATCCTCGAGGTACTTGCGCGCGTATTGCCGCCACGCGGCCTCGTGCTCGAGATCGGCAGCGGCACCGGGCAGCACGTGGCGCACTTCGCCAGGGCTTTGCCCGCCCTCACTTTCCAGCCCAGCGAGATGGACGTGGAGCGCCATGCTTCCATCGAGGCGTGGGTGGCCGAAGGCAACCTGYCGARCGTAAAGCCGCCCCTCGCCATCGATGTCACGAAGCATCCCTGGCCCGTATCCGCGGCYGAYGCGGTCGTGTGCATCAACGTGATTCACATCTGCCCGTGGGAGGCCACGCTCGCGTTGATGGCGGGCGTCGGCAGGATCCTGCCCGCCGGYGGCGTGCTTGTGACCTACGGCCCGTACATGCGCGGCGGCGCGCATACGTCGCAGAGCAATGAAGCGTTCGACGCGAGCCTGCGCGCAAGGAATCCGCTCTGGGGYGTGCGCGACATCGACAAGGTGGCGGAAGTGGCGGGYAATGAAGGCSTTGCGCTGGAGGAGGCCGTACCAATGCCGGCAAACAACTTCACTCTGGTCTGGCGGAAATCAAACGGCGCACTCCCCGGCGCGCGGGCCCTCATCGACGGGTTTGCTTGAGCACCAAAGCTGTCGGCCACGAATGGCGGGAACTGGCCG
>NZ_JBFUIU010000257.1:0-11421 GCF_056401695.1 Variovorax sp. P4_D9 | reverse complement strand
CCCATGTACTGGTTCACGCGCTCGGTGATCACCTGCCAGGCCGAGATCACGACGATCACGGTGATGAAGGCGGTCAGCAGCACCAGCCAGAACGAAATGCCGTCCAGGCCGATGTGGTAATGGATATTGAAGCGCTCGATCCAGCGCTCCTTCTCGACGAACTGCATCGCGGCAGTGTCGTTCTGGAAACGCGACCAGAGCGGCAGCGTGACCAGGAAGCTCGCGACCGAACCGATCAGCGCGACCCAGCGAACACCCTTGGCGTGCTCATCCCGACCGAAGGCCAACAGCACGGTGCCGAACGCGATCGGCATCCAGATGGCAAGGCTCAACAAACCCATTTTTGTTTTTCTCCAGAGAGCCGCTTAGCGCTTGAACCAGACGAAGTACGACATCAGGATGAAGATGCCGAGCAGCATCGAGAATGCGTAGTGATAGATATAGCCCGACTGCAGCCAGCGCACCGCGCCGGCGATGCGGCCGACCAGCTTCCAGGAGCCGTCGACGATGCCGCCGTCGATGATTCCCTGGTCGCCGCCCTTCCAGAGGCCGGTGCCGAGCGCGCGGGTGGCGCGGGCGATGACGTTCTCGTTGAACCAGTCCATGTAGTACTTGTTCTCGAGCAGGGTGTAGATCGGGCCGAAGGCGCGCTTGATCGCGGCCGGCACGGCCAGATTGACCAGGTACAGGTACCAGGCCACCACCACGCCGGCGAGCGCGAGCCAGAACGGCGCTGCGGTCAGGCCGTGGATGGCCATCGCGACCGGGCCGTGGAAGGTCTCGGCCAGTTCCTTCATGGCTTCGTGCTTGCCTTCGTCGATGAAGATCGCACCCTTGAAGAACTCGCCGTAGAGCATCGGCTCGATCGTCATGAAGCCGATCACGACCGACGGGATCGCCAGCGCCACCAGCGGCACCCAGACCACCCACGGCGACTCGTGCGGCTCGTGGTGGTCGTCGTGGCCATGCCCATGGTCGTCGTGGTGGGCGTCGGGGTTCTGGTCGAAGCGCTCCTTGCCGTGGAACACCATGAAATACATGCGGAACGAATACAGGGCGGTGACGAACACGCTCGCCAGCACCGCGAAGTAGGCGAAGCCCGAGCCCCACAGGTGGCTCTCATGCACCGCTTCGATGATGCTGTCCTTCGAATAGAAGCCCGAGAAGAACGGCGTCCCGATCAGCGCCAGCGAGCCCACCAGCGAGGTGATCCAGGTGATCGGCATGTACTTGCGCACGTTGCCCATCCAGCGCATGTCCTGGTTGTGGTGCAAGCCGATGATCACGGAGCCGGCGCCRAGGAACAGCAGYGCCTTGAAGAASGCGTGSGTCATCAGGTGGAACACGGCSACCGARTAGGCCGARGCGCCGAGCGCCACCGTCATGTAGCCGAGCTGTGACAGCGTGGAATAGGCGACCACGCGCTTGATGTCGTTCTGGATGACGCCTAGGAAGCCCATGAACAGCGCGGTGATGGCGCCGATCACGAGGATGAAGCTCAACGCCGTGTTGCTGAGTTCGAACAGCGGCGACATGCGCGCCACCATGAAGATGCCAGCCGTGACCATGGTCGCGGCGTGGATCAGCGCCGAGATTGGGGTCGGGCCTTCCATCGAGTCGGGCAGCCACACGTGCAGCGGGAACTGCGCGCTCTTGCCCATGGCACCGATGAACAGGCAGATGCAGATCACCGTGATCAGCATCCACTCAGTGCCCGGGAAGGTGATCTTGGCCAGCGCGTCGGCCTTGGCGAAGGCCTCGCCGTAGTTCAGCGTGCCGGAGTAGGCGGCGATCAGGCCGATGCCGAGGATGAAGCCGAAGTCGCCGACACGGTTGACCACGAAGGCCTTCAGGTTGGCGAAGATCGCGGTCGGCCGGTTGTACCAGAAACCGATCAGCAGATAGGACACCAGGCCCACCGCCTCCCAGCCGAAGAACAGCTGGAGCATGTTGTTGCTCATGACGAGCATCAGCATCGAGAAGGTGAACAGCGATATGTAGGCGAAGAAGCGGTTGTAGCCCTCGTCGTCTTCCATGTAGCCGATTGTGTAGACGTGGACCATCAGCGACACGAAGCTCACGACGCACATCATCATCGCGGTCAGGCCGTCGACCAGGAAGCCGACTTCCATCTTGAGGCCGCCGACCACCATCCATTCGTAGATGGTGGCGTTGAAGTGCGCGCCGTCGCTCACCACGCTCTGCAGCGTCATGGCGGAGATGATGAAGGACACCAGCACGCCGAGGATGGTCAGCGAATGCGTTATCCGGCGGCCGATCTGGTTGCCGCCGAACTTGGTGCCGAACAGGCCGGAGACGACGGCGCCGACCAGCGGCGCCAGCGGAACGGCCAGCAGGGTGGATGCGGAAAGAGTAGCGCTCATGAGTAAACCTTCTTCAGCCCTTGAGCGCGTTGAGTTCGTCGACGTTGATGTTCGACTTGTTGCGGAACAGCAGCACCAGCAGCGCCAGCCCGATGGCCGACTCGGCGGCCGCGACCGTCAGGATGAAGAAGACGAAGACCTGTCCGTGCATATCGCCGAGGAAGTACGAGAAGGCGACGAAGTTCGTGTTGACCGCGAGCAGCATCARCTCCACGCACATTAGCAGCACGATCAGGTTCTTGCGGTTCAGGAAGATCCCGATCACCGACAGCGCGAACAGCATCGCGCCGAGCGAAAGAAAGTGTCCGAGCGTGAGCGTCATGCCTTGGTCTCCGCTGCGGCCGCGGGTTGTTCCGCAGCCGGTTCAGCCTGGCGCGTGACAGGCATCTGGACGATGCGCACGCGGTCGCGCGCCTTCACGCGGACCTGGTCGGCCGGGTTCACGTACTTGCTGTCCTTGCGGCGGCGCAAGGTCAGCGCGATGGCGGCGATGATCGCCACCAGCAGGATCACGGCGGCAACCTCCAGCGGGTAGAGATACTGCGTGTAGAGCAGCTTGCCGAGTTCGAGCGTGTTCGAGGTGTCCGGGCCGGTGGCCAGGGGGCTCTTGGGCGCGCTCAGGCGGAAGCCGCCCATCAGCACCGCCGCCATCTCGAGCGCGATCAGCGCGCCGACGCCGGCCGCCAGCGGGAAGTGCTTCCAGAAGCCCTCGCGCAGACTCTCGACGTTGATGTCCAGCATCATCACCACGAACAGGAACAGCACCATCACCGCCCCCACGTAGACCAGCACCAGCGAGATCGCGAGGAACTCGGCGCGCAGCAGGAGCCAGATGGCCGATGCCTGGAAGAACGCCAGCACCAGGTAGAGCGCCGCATACACGGGGTTGCGCGCGGTGATGACGCGGAAGGCTGCGAACAGCAGCACCGCGGCAAACAGATAGAACAGACCGGTCTTGGCGTCCATGGATCGGATTCGTTTTCTTCGAGGTTCGGGCCGGCCGCTTCAGCGGTACTTGGCGTCGGCCGCCTTGTTGGCGGCGATTTCTTTTTCGTAGCGGTCGCCGACGGCGAGCAGCATGTCCTTGGTGAAGTACAGGTCGCCCCGCTTCTCACCGTGGTATTCGAAGATGTGGGTCTCGACGATCGAGTCAACCGGGCAGCTCTCTTCGCAGAAGCCGCAGAAGATGCACTTGGTCAGGTCGATGTCGTAGCGCGTGGTGCGGCGCGAGCCGTCGTCGCGGACGTCGGATTCGATCGTGATCGCGAGCGCCGGGCAGACCGCCTCGCAGAGCTTGCAGGCGATGCAGCGCTCTTCGCCGTTCTCGTAGCGGCGCAGCGCGTGCAGGCCGCGGAAGCGCGGCGACAGCGGCGTCTTCTCTTCCGGGAACTGGATGGTGATCTTTCGGCTGAAGGCGTACTTGCCGGTGATCGCCAGGCCCTTGAACAACTCGAACAGCATGAAGCTGCGCAGGAAGTCCTTGAGCGAGAACGGCGCGGATGCGAAGGTCGAGGAGCGCGCAAGCGCGCTGGGGGAGGGCGCAGTCATGGCAGTTCCAGTTATTTCCAGATGTTGAAGGGGGTCTGCATCCAGGCGCCGACCACCACCAGCCACACCAGCGTGACCGGAATGAAGATCTTCCAGCCCAGCCGCATGATCTGGTCATAGCGGAAGCGCGGGAAGGTCGAGCGGACCCAGAGGAACATGGTGACCACGCAGAAGGCCTTGATGCCGAGCCATATCCAGCCCGGAATGAAGGCCAGGAAGTCGAACGGGGGCAGCCAGCCTCCGAGGAACAGCACCGCGCACAGGATCGAGACCAGCCACATGTTGGCGTACTCGGCCAGGAAGAACATCGCGAAGCTCATGCCCGAGTACTCGATCATGTGGCCGGCGACAATTTCCGATTCGCCCTCGACGACGTCGAAGGGGTGGCGGTTGGTCTCGGCCAGGCCCGAGATGAAGTAGACGACGAAGATCGGCAGCAGCGACAGCCAGTTCCACGACAGGAAGCCGATACCCATCGAGGCGAAGTGCCCCCTGCCCTGCCCGGTCACGATGTCGGTCATGTTGAGGCTGGCCGAGACCATCAGCACGACGACGAAGCAGAAGCCCATCGCGATCTCGTAGCTGACCATCTGGGCCGAGGCGCGCAGCGCGCCCAGGAAGGCGTACTTCGAGTTCGAGGCCCAGCCCGCGATGATCACGCCGTAGACCTCGAGCGAGGTGATGGCCATCACGAACAGCAGCCCGGCGTTGATGTTCGCCAGCGCCACTTCGGGGCCGAAGGGAATGACCGCCCAGGCGGCCAGCGCCGGCATGATGGTCATGATCGGGCCCAACAGGAACAAGCCCTTGTGGGCGACCGTAGGCAGGATGATTTCCTTGGTCAGCAGCTTGAGCGCGTCGGCGATCGGCTGCAGCAGGCCCAGCGGGCCGATGCGGTTGGGGCCGATGCGGATCTGCGTGAAGCCGATGGCCTTGCGCTCCCACAGCGTGAGATAGGCGACCGCCCCCATCAGCGGGATCACGACGACGATGATCTTGATCAGGGTCCAGATCACCGGCCAGAGGAAGCCGGTCCACCAGCCCGCGGACACCAGGCCCAGGCCGAAGCCGTGCAGCGCGTCGATCATGCCGACACCTCCCGCGCAGCCGCTGCCTGGCGGGCGTCGGCGGTGAGTTGCAGCGAAGGTGCGCGGCGCACGATCGAGTCGAGCTGGTAGATGCTCGCGACCACCGGGGCCGCCTGTACCGCGGCGCCGGTATCGATGCCTGCGGCCGTGGCGTTGGACAGGTTGTCGGCCGCCACCTGGGACGGGGAATCGAGCTCGGCCAGCACGTCGGCCGTCGACTCGAACGCGAAGCCCGGCAGGCCCAGCAGGTTGGCCAGCACGCGCAGCACCTTCCAGGCCGGACGCGCCTCGCCTTGCGGCTTGACGACCGCGTGGAAGCTCTGGACGCGGCCTTCGGCGTTGACGAAGCTGCCCGGCGTTTCGGTGAACGGCGCGATCGGCAGCAGCACGTCGCTGAATTCGAGATTGGCCTTGAAGGGGCTCAGAGTAACGACCATCTGCGCATGCGCGAGGCCTTCGATCGCGGACTCGCCGGCGGCCGAATCGAACACCGGCTCGCAGTTGAGCAGCAGGGCCGCCTTGAGGCCGCCTGCGAGCATCTGGCCCGCGTTCAGCGCGCCGTCCTTGGGCAGGACTCCGGCCAGCTGGGCGCCGACCGTGTTGGCGGCTTCGGTCAGGTAGCCGACGCTGGCGCCGGTCTGGGCCCCGATCCAGTTGGCCAGCGCCAGCAGGCTGCTCGCGCGGGGATGGTGGGCCGCGGCATTGCCGAGCAGGATCGCCTTGCGCTCGCCGCCAAGCAGCGAGGCGGCCAGGGCCTTGGYGGCGTCGCTGGCGGCGCCAGCGAGCGCGACCGGCGCCACGGCGCCGGTGCTCTCGGCGATCGCGCCGGCGAGTTCGACCAGCGCGTCGACCCACTGGTCGGCCGGCAAGGTGACCGCGTTGGCGATTGGGATGGCCCAGGCGTCGGCACCGGACAGCAGCTCGGCCGAAGTAATGGCGCTCAATGCGCCGCCCTTGCGCACCGACTGGCGGATGCGCTGCGCGAACAGCGGATGGTCCTTGCGCAGGTTCGAACCGACCACCAGCACGCGTTGCAACTGCGACAGCGAGGCGATCGAGGTGCCGAGCCAGCGGATGCCTTCGGCAGCGCCAAACTCGACGTTGCGCAGGCGGTAGTCGATGTTGTTGCTGCCCAGGCCCTTCGTCAGCAGCTTGGCGAGACGCATCTCTTCGAGCGTGCTGTGCGGGCTGACCAGCGTGCCAATGCTCTGGGCGCCATGGTCGGCCTTGATCTGCTTCAGGCCGTTGGCGACGTATTCGAGCGCCGTCTGCCAGTCGACCTGCTGCCAATGGCCGCCCTGCTTCAGCATCGGCTGCGTCAGGCGCTCGGGGCCGTTGAGGGCCTCGTACGAGAAGCGGTCGCGGTCGGCGATCCAGCACTCGTTGACGTCTTCGTTCTCGAGCGGCACCACGCGCATCACGCGGTTGTTCTTGACCTGAACGATCAGGTTGGCGCCGGTGGAGTCATGCGGGCTGACCGACTTGCGGCGCGACAGCTCCCAGGTGCGGGCGCTGTAGCGGAAGGGCTTGCTGGTGAGCGCGCCGACCGGGCAGATGTCGATCATGTTGCCCGACAGCTCGGAGTCGACCGAGTCGCCCAGGAAGGTCTCGATCTCGGAGTGCTCGCCGCGGTGCGACATGCCGAGCTCCATCACACCGGCCACTTCCTGGCCGAAGCGGACGCAGCGCGTGCAATGGATGCAGCGGCTCATTTCTTCCATGCTGATCAGCGGGCCGACGTCCTTGTGGAAGACGACGCGCTTCTCTTCCTCGTAGCGCGAGGAAGAGGCGCCGTAGCCCACGGCCAGGTCTTGCAGCTGGCATTCGCCGCCCTGGTCGCAGATCGGGCAGTCGAGCGGATGGTTGATCAGCAGGAACTCCATCACCGACTGCTGGGCCTTGATGGCCTTCTCGCTCTTGGTGCGGACGATCATGCCCTGCGTCACCGGCGTGGCGCAGGCCGGCATCGGCTTCGGCGCCTTTTCGACGTCGACCAGGCACATGCGGCAGTTGGCCGCGATGCTGAGCTTCTTGTGATAGCAGAAGTGCGGGATGTAGGTGCCCGCCTTTTCGGCCGCATGCATGATCATGCTGCCTTCGACGATGTCGACCTTCTTTCCGTCGAGTTCAATTTCAACCATATATTTTTCTCGCGCCCCTCATCAGGCCTTGGCCGGCGTCTTCGGGACGTAGCCCGGGATCATTGCCTCGAACTCGTGGCGGAAATGCTTGATCATGGCCCGCACCGGCATCGCGGCGGCATCGCCCAGCGCACAGATGGTGCGACCCTGGATGTTGTCGGCGACCGAGTTGAGCAGGTCCATGTCGCTGGCCTTGCCGTGGCCGTTGTGGATGCGGTCGACCACGCGCCAGAGCCAGCCCGTGCCTTCGCGGCAGGGCGTGCACTGGCCGCAGGATTCGTGCATGTAGAAGTACGAGAGGCGCTTGAGCGACTCGACCATCGAGCGGCTATCGTCCATCACGATGACCGCGCCCGAGCCCAGCATCGAGCCGGCCTTGGCAATGGAGTCGTAGTCCATCGTGCACTGCATCATGATGTCGGCCGGCAGCACCGGCGCCGAGGATCCGCCCGGGATCACGGCCTTGAGCTGGCGGCCCTTGCGGACGCCGCCGGCGAGCTCGAGCAGCTTCGCGAACGGCGTGCCCATCGGCACTTCGTAGTTTCCGGGGAGCTCGACGTCGCCRCTGACCGAGTAGATCTTGGTGCCGCCGTTGTTCGGCTTGCCGCACTCCAGGTACGCCAGGCCGCCGTTGTTGATGATCCACGGCACCGCGGCGAAGGTCTCGGTGTTGTTGATCGTGGTCGGCTTGCCGTAGAGACCGAAGCTGGCCGGGAACGGCGGCTTGAAGCGCGGCTGGCCCTTCTTGCCTTCGAGCGATTCGAGCAGCGCGGTCTCTTCGCCGCAGATGTAGGCGCCGAAGCCGTGCGCCGCGTGCAGCTGGAAGTTGTACGTGCTGCCCATGATGCCGTCGCCGAGATAGCCGGCGGCACGGGCCTCCTCGAGCGCTTCCTCGAACCGGTCGTAGGTCTGGAAGATCTCGCCGTGGATGTAGTTGTAGCCCACGCTGATGCCCATCGCGTAGGCGGCGATGGCCATGCCCTCGATCACGATGTGCGGGTTGAACTGCAGGATGTCGCGGTCCTTGCAGGTGCCCGGCTCGCCCTCGTCCGAGTTGCAGACCAGGTACTTCTGGCCCGGAAACTGGCGCGGCATGAAGCTCCACTTGAGGCCGGTCGGGAAACCGGCGCCGCCGCGGCCGCGCAGGCCGGAGGCCTTGACCTCGGCGATCACCTGGTCGGGCGTCAGGCCCTCGGTGAGGATCTTGCGCAGCGCCGTGTAGCCGCCGCGCGCCTCGTAGTCGGCCAAGCGCCAGTTGGTGCCGTCGAGGCCGGCATAGATCTGCGGCTCGATGTGGCGGTCATGGAAGCAGGTCTGGACCCCGGTGGCCTGGAACTGCGAGAGGACTTGCTCGGGCGACATCATCAGGCTCCCTTGGGCGTGGCCGCACGTAGGCCGTCGATCAGCTGGTCGAGCTTCTCGTTGCTCATGAAGCTGCACATGGTGCGATCGTTGACCAGCATCACGGGCGAATCGGCGCAGGCGCCCAGGCATTCGCTCTGCTGCAGCGTGAACATGCCATCGGGCGTGGTCTCGCCCATGCGGATGCCGAGCTTCTTCTCGAGATGGGCCAGGGCGTTGGCACCGTCGCGCAGCTGGCACGGCAGGTTGGTACAGACGTTGAGCTTGTAGGCGCCCACCGGCCGCTGGTTGTACATGTTGTAGAAGGTCGTGACCTCGTGCACCGCGATCGGTGCCATGCCGAGGTAGGCGGCAATCTCGCGCTCGCGCTGCTCGCTCACGTAGCCCTCGTCCTGCTGCACGATCGCCAGGCAGGCCATCACGGCCGACTGCTTGCCGGCCGGCGGGTACTTGACGACCTCGCGGGCGAAGCGCTCGAGCGTGGCGGCCGACAGCGGAGCCTGGGCGCCGCTGGAAGAAGTGTCGGAATGCATGAGTTGACTCATCGGTCGATCTCGCCGAACACGATGTCCATGGTGCCGATGACGGCGACCGCATCGGCGATCATGTGGCCGCGCGCCATCTCGTCGAGCGCCGCCAGATGCGGGAACCCCGGTGCGCGGATCTTCAGGCGGTAGGGCTTGTTGGCGCCATCGCTCACGAGGTAGATGCCGAACTCGCCCTTCGGGTGCTCGACGGCGGCATAGGCCTCGCCCTCGGGCACGTGGAAACCTTCGGTGAAGAGCTTGAAGTGATGGATCAGCTCTTCCATGTTGGCCTTCATCGACTCGCGCGCCGGTGCCGCCACCTTGTGGTTGCTGGTGATTACCGGGCCCGGGTTGGCGCGCAGCCAGGCCGAGCATTGCTGGATGATCCGGTTGGCCTGGCGCATCTCCTCGACGCGCACCAGGTAGCGGTCGTAGCAGTCGCCGGTGATACCCACCGGCACGTCGAATTCCATGCGGTCGTAGACGTCGTAGGGCTGCTTCTTGCGCAGGTCCCATTCGATGCCCGAGCCGCGCAGCATCGGGCCGGTGAAGCCGAGGTTGAGCGCCCGCTCGGGCGTGACGACGCCGATGCCGACGGTGCGCTGCTTCCAGATCCGGTTGTCGGTGAGCAGCGTCTCGTACTCGTCGACCATCTTCGGGAAGCGCTTGCAGAAGTCGTCGATGAAGTCGAGCAGCGAACCCTGGCGGTTCTCGTTGAGCCGATCGATCGCCTTCGCGTTCTTGATCTTGCTAACCTTGTACTGCGGCATCACGTCCGGCAGGTCGCGATAGACGCCGCCCGGCCGGAAGTAGGCCGCATGCATGCGCGCACCCGAGACCGCCTCGTACATGTCGAACAGGTCTTCGCGCTCGCGGAAGCAGTAGATGAGCATGTTCATCGCACCGCAGTCGAGGCCGTGCGCGCCGAGCCACAGCAGGTGGTTCAGCAGCCGGGTGATCTCGGCGAACATGACGCGGATGTACTGCGCACGCAGCGGCACGTCGAGGCCCATGAGGCGCTCGATCGCGAGGCAGTACGCATGCTCGTTGCTCATCATCGACACGTAGTCGAGACGGTCCATGTAGGGCAGCGACTGGATGAAGGTGCGCGATTCGGCCAGCTTCTCGGTGGCGCGGTGCAAGAGCCCGATGTGCGGGTCGGCGCGCTGGATGACTTCGCCGTCGAGCTCGAGCACCAGACGCAGCACGCCGTGCGCTGCGGGGTGTTGCGGACCGAAGTTCAGCGTGTAGTTCTTAATCTCAGCCATCAGTGCAAGCCACCACCGTAGTTGTCTTCGCGGATCACGCGCGGCGTGATCTCGCGCGGCTCGATCGAGACCGGCTGGTAGATCACGCGCTTCTGCTCCGCGTCATAGCGCATCTCGACATGGCCGGACACCGGGAAGTCCTTGCGGAACGGGTGGCCGATGAAGCCGTAGTCGGTCAGGATGCGGCGAAGGTCGTCGTGGCCCTCGAAGACGATGCCGTAGAGGTCGAAGGCCTCGCGCTCGAACCAGCCGGCGGCGTTCCAGATGGAGGTCAGCGAATCGACGACCGGCAGGTCTTCGTTGGGCACGAACACCTTGAGGCGCACGCGCTGGTTGAGGCTCACGGACAGCAGGTGCGAGACGACGCCGAAGCGCTCGCCTTGCCACTCGCCTTCGCGGTAGTCGGAGTAGTCCATGCCGCAGAGGTCGATCAATTGCTCGAAGCGGCATCCCGGCGCGTCGCGCAGCAGCGTGGCGGCCTCAAGGTAGTCGGTGGCGCCGACCACCACCGTCACCTCGCCCAGCGCGAGCGTGACGCTCTTCGCCTTGGAGCCAAGTGTTTCGATGATCTGGGTCTGCAGCGCCTCGGGAGAAATGGCAAAGTCGGTCATGTCTCTCGCTCTCAGGCGCGCGCGATCGTGTTGGTGCGACGGATCTTCTGCTGGAGCTGGATGATTCCGTACAGAAGCGCCTCGGCGGTCGGCGGGCAGCCCGGCACATAGACGTCGACCGGCACGATGCGGTCGCAGCCGCGAACGACCGAGTAGCTGTAGTGGTAGTAGCCGCCGCCGTTGGCGCAGGAGCCCATCGAGAGCACCCAGCGCGGCTCGGGCATCTGGTCGTAGACCTTGCGCAGCGCCGGCGCCATCTTGTTGCAAAGCGTGCCAGCCACGATCATCAGATCGGACTGGCGCGGGCTGGGACGGAAAAGCATGCCGAAGCGGTCGATGTCGTAGCGGGCGGCGCCCGCGTGCATCATCTCGACGGCACAGCAGGCCAGACCGAAGGTCATGGGCCACAGTGATCCGGTCTTGGCCCAGTTCACCACCGAGTCGTAGGTGGTGGTGACGAAGCCTTCCTTCATGACGCCTTCAATGGCCATT
>NZ_JBFUIU010000256.1:0-11442 GCF_056401695.1 Variovorax sp. P4_D9 | reverse complement strand
CTCCTACTCAGCCGCATTCCGCAGCCACACCGGCCGATGGGAGCCCTTGCCCGGCACCGGGGACCTCGCCACGGTGGCCGATCTGGTCGTCTCTTTGCTCGGCCCCTACTTCGAGCCTATTACATAAAGCTATTTAAGGGATGTTGTACTAGTCGCCTAGTCGGGCCGGTCGGTCCGCGCCAGCACGATCGCCGTGATGTGGGCGGCGCCACCGGCGCGCAGCACCTGGACCGCCGAGAACAGCGAGGCGCCGCTGGTCATCACGTCGTCGACCAGCACCACGCGGCGACCCTGTACCTCCTCGGCGCGCGACGGGTCCAGTGCAAAGGCACCGTGCAGGCTGCGCAGCCGCTCCTTGCGGTCGAGGCCGCTTTGCGCCGCGGTCTCGCGGGTACGCAGCAAAAGGCCGGGGGCGCATTTGGCGGCGTCCAGCCGCCGCGCCAGCTCGTGGGCCTGGTTGAAGCCGCGCTGGCGCAGCCGGATCGGCGCTAAGGGCATCGGCAGCAGGGAGATCCGCCGCCTCGAGCGCCGGCGACCCAGGGTGCGCTCCTGATCAGCGTGGCCAGCGGCCCGGCGCGGCCGGCGTCGCCGCGAACTTGAATTCCGCGATGCACTCCGGCCAGGGCCAGACGTAGGCGCAGGCCGCCAGGCAGGCGTCGAGCGGCGGCGGATGCAGCAGGCATTCGCCGCACGGCGCCGAGCCGGGTCCCAGGGGCAGCGCACAGGTCCCGCAGCGCCGGACCGGTGGCGCGAATCGCGCCACGCAGGCATCGCAGACCGGCGCCGACGGCCAGGTACCGGCAGGCCGCGCACTGGCTGGGCAGGCGGGCGAGCAGCGACGAGAAAGGCCGTACGGTCCAGCGCTTGAACATCCGTCAATATACTCAGCAGCCCATGCCCACCGACCCCGCACAGCGCCCGCCGACCATCGATGCCACGGCGGCCGCGCGCTGGAGCCGGCTCGCGCCGGCGGCCGAATCCCCCTGGCTGCACGAGGAAGTCGRCCGCCGGATGGAAGACCGGCTGCAGTGGATCAAGGCGCGGCCGCGCCATTGGGCCGACTGGGCGCCCTTGCGCGGCGGCCTCGGGGCGCATGCGCTGGTCGCGCGCCGCTACCGCGATGCCGCGCCCTTCGTGATCGAACCGGAACCGGCACTGGCCGCCGTCACCGCCCGCTCTCTGACAGCACCCTGGTGGACCGCCCGCCGCTGGCAGGGCGCCCGCCCGAGCTTCGAGCCGCCGCCCGAGGACGGCGTCGACCTGCTGTGGGCCAACATGGCGCTGCATATGGCGGCCGACCCCCAGGCGCTGATCGCCCGCTGGCACCGGGGGGTCGCGACCGACGGCTTCCTCATGTTCTCCTGCCTCGGGCCCGACACCCTGCAGGAACTGCGCGGCCTGCACCGGCAGCTCGGCTGGCCGCCCGCCAGCCACGAGTTCACCGACATGCACGACTGGGGCGACATGCTGGTCGGCGCGGGCTTCGCCGAACCGGTGATGGACATGGAGCGCATCGTACTGACCTGGGCCAGCGCCGACACCGCCCTGGCTGAGCTGCGGACGCTGGGGCGRAACGTCCATCCGGATCGTTTCCCGGCCCTGCGCGGCAAGGCGTGGCGGCAGGCGCTGGGCGCCGCGCTGCCGGAACTCGCGCCGGCCCCCGAGGGCGGCGGGCGGATCGCGCTGACCTTCGAAATCATCTACGGGCATGCCTTCAAGCCGGCCCCGCGTGTGGCGTTGGCTTCAGAAAGTGCGGTTTCCTTGCGCGAAATGCGTTCCATGCTGCAGCGAGGTCGTGTAGGCAACTGAGTCCGCCTTGCCTGACCCGCTACAATTCGCCGCTGCGTGAACTCCCGGGTATTGTCCCGTGATCGAGGCCTGTCCGACCCAAGTTTGACAGCGTGTCGACGCACCGATTTGCTGAACTCGCCCGTGTCGAATTCCGTGTTTCGTTTTGCCACTGTTTCCGGCCAGAGCATCCACTGGTTCCTGAAGCGCAACTGCTCGGTCACGCCGAGCCAGCTCGGCTGGCTGTACGCGTCGCTCTGCGTGGTGTCGCTCGGCATCGGAATGGTTTTCTGGCTGAACGGCGCGCGGCTCGTGCTGCCGTTTGCGTGGCTCGAACTCGCCGCGGTCGGGTTTGCGTTCGTGCTCTATGCGCGGCACGCGACCGATGGCGAGAAGATCGCCTTGCAGGGCGGCAGGTTGGTGGTCGAGCTCGAGAACGGTGGGCACTATGAGCGCACGGAATTCTTGCCGCACCAGGTGCGGGTCGAGCCCCAGGACAGCGATCGCTCGCTGATCGAGGTCTCGGGGCAGGGTCGTTCGGTCAGGGTGGGGCGCTATGTGCGCCCGGAGTTGCGTGCGGCGCTGGCGCGCGAGATTCGCATGGCATTGCGCAGCGCCTGAGGGGGCGAGCGCGATGTCGCACCGTGGGGACCGGTGGGGTTAACAGGAAACGAAGAAGTGAACACGATGAAGAGCAATTGGCGGAACAAGATCTGGCCGGCGAATCTGCTGCTGGCGGCCGGCGCGGCGTTCAGCGGCGCGGCGCACGCAGTCAACGACCTGCCCGGCGGCCCGTCGGTGCGTCAATTGAATCTGCCCTTCGGTGTCACGAAGATCTCTCAAGAGCAGCATTTCCTGCACACGGTGATGATGGTGCTGTGCACGGTCATCTTCGTGGCGGTGTTCGCGGTCATGTTCTATTCGATCTGGAAGCACCGCAAGTCGGTCGGCCACAAGTCGGCCAACTTCCATGAATCGGTGGTGGTCGAGGTGATCTGGACCATCGTGCCCTTCCTGATCGTGATCCTGATGGCGCTGCCGGCGACCCGGGTGCTGGTGGCCCAGAAGGACACCACCAATTCCGACCTCACGATCAAGACCACCGGCTACCAATGGAAGTGGGGCTACGACTACCTCAAGGGCGAAGGCGAAGGGCTCTCGTTCATCTCGACGCTCGACAGCTCGCAGCGCGCCATGTCCAACGCCGGCGCCCGCGGCGAGATGCCGGACGACTACCTTCTGAAGGTCGACAACCCGCTGGTGGTGCCGGTCAACGCCAAGATCCGCATCATCACCACCGCCAACGACGTGATCCACGCCTTCGCGGTGCCGCAGCTCGGCGTCAAGCAGGATGCGATCCCCGGCTTTGTGCGCGACACCTGGTTCCGGGCCGAGAAGGTCGGCGACTACTACGGCCAGTGCCAGGAGCTCTGCGGCAAGGAGCACGCCTATATGCCGATCCACGTGAAGGTGCTGGCCGCGGCCGACTACACCGCCTGGGTCGACGGCAAGCGCAAGGAAGCCGCCGCCAAGCAGGACGATCCGACCAAGGTCTGGACCTTGCCCGACATGCTGGCSCGCGGCGAGAAGGTCTATGCGGCCAACTGCGCGGCCTGCCACCAGGCCAATGGCCGCGGCGCCGGCCCGATCAAGGCGCTCGACGGTTCCCCGATCGTGCTCGACGCCGATCACCAGAAGCAGCTCCACGTGGTGCTCAATGGCCAGAACAACGGCGCGATGCCGGCCTGGAAGCAGCTCAGCGACACCGATATCGCTGCGGTCGTGAGCTTCACCAAGAACGCCTGGTCGAACAAGACCGGTCAATTGGTCCAGCCGTCCGAAGTGCTGGCCGAGCGCGCCAAGTAAGCCGGCGCCCACGAAGAGTTTGCAAGGAAAACCAAGATGAGCGCAGTCCTCGACCCCCACGGCCACGCACACGGTCACGACGACCATGCCCACGACGACCACCACGGCGCACCTGCCGGCTGGCGCCGCTGGGTGTTCGCGACCAACCACAAGGACATCGGCACGCTGTACCTGCTGTTCTCGTTCACGATGCTGATGGTCGGCGGCGTGCTCGCGCTGCTGATCCGGGCCGAGCTGTTCCAGCCCGGCCTGCAACTGTTGAACCCCGAGCTATTCAACCAGTTCACCACCATGCACGGCCTGATCATGGTGTTCGGCGCCATCATGCCGGCCTTCGTGGGCTTCGCGAACTGGATGATCCCGCTGCAGGTCGGCGCCTCCGACATGGCTTTCGCCCGCATGAACAACTTCAGCTTCTGGCTGCTGATCCCGGCGGCGCTGATGCTGGTGGGTTCGTTCTTCATGCCCGGCGGCGCTCCGGCCGCGGGCTGGACGCTCTACGCGCCGCTCACGCTGCAGATGGGCCCCTCGATGGACGCCGGCATCTTCGCGATGCACATCATGGGCGCCTCGTCGATCATGGGCTCGATCAACATCATCGTCACCATCCTGAACATGCGCGCGCCCGGCATGACGTTGATGAAGATGCCGATGTTCTGCTGGACCTGGCTGATCACCGCCTACCTGCTGATCGCCGTGATGCCGGTGCTTGCCGGCGCCATCACGATGACGCTGACCGACCGTCACTTCGGCACCAGCTTCTTCAACCCCGCCGGCGGCGGCGACCCGGTGATGTACCAACACATCTTCTGGTTCTTCGGCCACCCCGAGGTCTACATCATGATCCTGCCGGCCTTCGGCATCGTCAGCCAGATCGTCCCGGCCTTCTCGCGCAAGAAGCTGTTCGGCTACGCCTCGATGGTGTATGCCACCTCGTCGATCGCGATCCTGTCGTTCATCGTCTGGGCGCACCACATGTTCACGACCGGCATGCCGCTCACCGGCCAGCTGTTCTTCATGTACGCGACCATGCTGATCGCCGTGCCCACGGCCGTGAAGATCTTTAACTGGATCGCCACCATGTGGCAGGGCTCGATGACCTTCGAGACCCCGATGCTGTTCGCGGTCGGCTTCATCTTCGTGTTCACAATGGGCGGCTTCACCGGCCTGATCCTGGCCGTCGCGCCGATCGACACCCAGCTGCAGGACACCTACTACGTCGTCGCCCACTTCCACTACGTGCTGGTGGCCGGCTCGCTGTACGCGATGTTCGCGGGCTACTACTACTGGTCGCCCAAGTGGACCGGCGTGATGTACAACGAGGCGCGCGGCAAGATCCACTTCTGGTGGTCGCTGATCTCCTTCAACATCACCTTCTTCCCAATGCACTTCCTGGGCCTGGCGGGCATGCCGCGCCGCTATGCCGACTACCCGATGCAGTTCGCCGACTTCAATGCGGTGGCCAGCGTCGGCGCCTTCGCCTTCGGTCTCGCGCAAGTCTATTTCTTCTTCTTCATCGTCCTGCCGACCATGATGGGCAAGGGCGAGAAGGCTTCGCAGAAGCCGTGGGAAGCCGCCGAAGGGCTCGAGTGGGAAGTGCCGTCGCCGGCGCCGTTCCACACCTTCGAGACGCCGCCCAAGCTCGACGCGACCGCAACCCGCGTGATCGGCTGATCGCAGGCACGTTATGACGCCCGAACAAAAGAGGAGCAACCGCCGCATGGGGCTCACGCTGGCCTCGATCGCGCTGCTGTTCTTCATCGGCTTCATCATCCGCATGGTCTGGATCGGCCGCTAGGGCCGGGAGCTGAATCGCCATGGGCATCGGTCAACGCATCCGCCGCGAGAACGTCCGCATGGTCGGCAAGCTGGTCGTCGTCGCGGCCGGCATGTTCGCCTTCGGCTATGCGCTGGTGCCGCTCTATCGCGCGATCTGCGAGATGACCGGCATCAACATCCTGGCCCTGTCGGAACTGCAGGTGCCGGGGGGCGCCAGCGGCGGCGACCAGGTCCGCGTGCCCGACAACACCCAGGTCGACATGGGCCGCACCATCACGGTCGAGTTCGACGCCAACGTGCGCGGCCTCTGGGACTTCAAGCCCGCGCAGCGTTCGATGGAGGTCCATCCGGGCCAGCTCAACACCGTGATGTACGAGTTCCAGAACGTCCAGAACCGCCGCATGGCGGCACAGGCGATCCCGAGCTACGCGCCGCAGCAGGCCGCACCGTACTTCAACAAGCTCGAGTGCTTCTGCTTCAACCAGTACACGCTCGACCCCGGAGAGAAGAAGCAGTGGCCGGTCGCCTTCGTGATCGACCCGAAGATCTCCAGGGACGTCAAGACGATCACGCTGTCGTACACCTTCTTCGAGGTTGGCGGCAAGACGCCGGCGGCGCCGGTGGCCGCCAATGCCGCGGTCCCCGTGCCCGCGACGGAGCCGCGTTCGTGAGCAGCTCGGACGTCGCACGCAAGGGCTCGTTGTGGCACACGGTGAGGACCGTGGGCTGGTCGTTTCTCGGCATCCGCAAGAAGAGCGGCTACCAGGACGATCTCGCCAAGGTCAACCCGCTGCACCTCATCGCCGTGGCCTTCGTGGCCGTCGCCCTGTTCGTGGCCGCGCTGATCCTGCTGGTGCGCTGGGTGGCCACCGCCTGATGAACAGAATCCCACAGATAATGAAGCCAGAGAAGAAAGCCAGGACCTGATATGAGCTCAACCACCCACGGCAGCACGCCTTACTACTTCGTGCCCGGGCCATCGGCCTACCCGGTCATGGCCGCGACCGGCCTGCTCTTCGTCATCCTGGGCGCGGCCCAGTGGATCAACGGCCACCAGTGGGGCGCGTGGTCGCTGCTGGCCGGCATGATCACCTGGCTCGGCACGCTCTTCGTCTGGTTCAGCACCTCGATCCGCGAAAGCGAAGGCGGCCTGTACGGCCACAAGGTCGACCTCTCGTTCCGCTGGAGCATGAGCTGGTTCATCTTCTCCGAGGTGATGTTCTTCGGCGCCTTCTTCACCGCGCTGTGGTGGGCCCGCACCCACGCGCTGCCCGCGCTCGGCAGCCTCGACAACGCGCTGCTGTGGCCCGACTTCAAGGCGGTCTGGCCGACCGCGGCCGTCGGGGCGACCGGTTCGCCGGCCGGCATCGTCGAGCCCTTCCAGACCGTCGGCCCGTTCTGGCTGCCGACCATCAACACCGCGCTGCTGCTGAGCTCCGGCGTCACGGTGACGATCGCCCACCACGCGCTGCGTGCCGGCCATCGCGCGCAGAGCGTGCGCTTCATGTGGCTGACCGTGCTGCTCGGCTTCAGCTTCCTGAGCGTCCAGGGCTACGAATACCATCACCTGTACACCGAGCTGAACCTCAAGCTGAGCTCGGGCGCTTACGGCTCGACCTTCTTCATGCTGACCGGCTTTCACGGGCTGCACGTGTTCATCGGCATGCTGATGCTGTTCTTCATCACCCTGCGGCTGCGCAAGGGCCATTTCACGCCGGAGCGCCATTTCGGCTTCGAGGGCGCGGCCTGGTACTGGCACTTCGTCGACGTGGTGTGGCTCGGCCTGTACTTCCTGGTCTATTGGCTTTGAGCATCGGCGACGGCAAAACAAAAAAGCGCCGCAAGGCGCTTTTTTCATGGTTCTCCTGGAACGAGCATCATCTACTTGCCGATCGGCAGGCCCCCTGGCTGGATGTAGCCGAGCTTCCACGCCAGCAGGACGCAGAGGAACAAAAGGACCGAAAGCCCGATCCGAACCGTGAGCGCGCGCGCCATGCCGCCGCTCTTGGCGCGGCCGTCGCGCCCGTCCCTCAGCATGAAGAACAGCGCCACCGCAAGACTCGCCAGGATGCCCAGGAAGGCGAGGGCGACAAGATATTTCATGACCCACATTATCGGCCGCCAGCGCCGCACCCTCCCTTGATCGCGGACTTCCGGGAACCGGCCCATCCCCGGCGCGCCGGCCGCTTCTGGTTCGTCACCGCGGTCGCCCTGCTGACGCTTGCCGCCACGGTCTCGCTGGGTCGCTGGCAGTTGTCGCGCGCGGCGCAGAAGGAAGCCATCCAAGCCGAGATCGATGCCCAGAAGAGCCTTCCGCCGCTCGACCAGCAGGCCTTCCTGGCCCTCGGAGACGCCTCTGCCGCCATGCACCGTCCGGTTCGCCTGCGTGGGCTCTGGCTGTCGCCGCACACGGTCTATCTCGACAACCGGCAGATGCACGGCGTGCCCGGCTTCTATGTGCTGACGCCCTTCGCCCTCGAAGGCACCGAGCAGACCGTCCTGATCCTGCGCGGCTGGATCCAGCGCAACTTCACCGACCGGGCCCAGTTGGGCGCTGTCGAGACGCCGAGCGGCCTGGTCGAGGTGACGGCCCGGATCGCGCCTCCGCCGGCCCACCTGCTCGATCTGGGCAAGGCCGATGCGCCGGCTGCCGCCGCGTCGGCGCCAGCGCCGGCGAGCACCGGCGCGCCTGAAGCCGTGGGGTCTTCGCGCATCCGGCAGAATCTCGGTCTCGAAGCGTTCCGCGCCGAAACCGGGCTGCCGCTGCGGACCGACGTTTCGCTGCAGCAGGTCGGGCCGGCTTCCGAGGGCCTGCAGCGCGACTGGCCGGCACCCGCGCTGGGTGTCGAAAAGCACTACGGCTATGCATTCCAGTGGTTCGGCCTCTCGGCTCTCGTGGTACTCCTCTATGTCTGGTTCCAACTCATCGCCCCCTTCCGCCGCGCACGCCTTGCCCGCCGTGGCTGACGAGCCGCTCGGCCTGACCGTGCACTCGATGCCGTCGCCGCGCCAGGCGCTGGCGGGCGCCGAGGGCCGGCGCACGGTCCATGGCCGTTGGAAGATGATCTTCGTGCTGCTGTGCTGCGCGGCCCCAGTGATCGCCTCCTACTTCACCTACTACGTGGTGCGACCTGAGAGCCGCAGCGTCTACGGCGAGCTGATCGATCCCCAGCGCCCGCTGCCGAACATCGAGGCCAACCTGCCGAACGGCAAGACGCTGCGCCTGCCGTCACTCGAGGGCCAGTGGCTGCTGCTGTCGGTGGCCGATGCCGCCTGCGACACCCTCTGCGAGCAGCAGCTCTACCTGCAGCGCCAGTTGCGCGAGAGCCTGGGACGCGAGAAAGACCGGCTCGACCGCGTCTGGCTGGTCAGCGATGACCAGCCGCTGCCCGAGCGCCTGGCCAACGGCTTGCGCGGCGCGACCGTGCTGCGCCTGCCGGCGGCCGACATCGCCAAATGGCTGCCTGCCGCTGCGGGCCATGCGCCGGCGGAACACCTGTTCGTGGTTGACCCGCTGGGCAACCTCATGATGCGCTTCCCGGCCCGCATGGATGCCGCCGGTGCCAGCCGCGGCAAGCGCGACCTCGACCGCCTGCTGCGCGCTTCCTCGTCCTGGGACGAGGCCGGCCGCTGATTCCGCCATGGACACCGCTTCGCTCTACGACCTCAAGCCGATCGCCTGGCTGCTGGCCGTGGGCGTGCTGTTGGCCCTCGGCCCGCTGATCTGGGTCTGGCGCCGAAATGCCGGCACCGGTGCTGCGCGCCGGCTGCATGCGCTGACCGTGCTCACCTTGTTCCTGACCTTCGACCTGACCCTGTTCGGCGCCTTCACGCGCCTGAGCGATTCGGGCCTGGGCTGCCCCGACTGGCCCGGCTGCTATGGCAATGCCAGCCCAGTCGGCGCCCGCCACGACATCGCGATGGCGCAGGCCGCCCAACCGACCGGGCCCGTGACCCACGGCAAGGCCTGGGTCGAGATGGTCCACCGCTACCTGGCCACCGGCGTCGGCTTCCTGATCCTGGTGCTGGCGATCGCCACCTGGGTGGTGCGCCGTCGCCAGCGACAGGCCGGCCATCGCGGGGAGCGCGCGCTGAGCGCCTGGTGGCCAGCGGCGACGCTGGCATGGGTCTGCCTGCAGGGTGCCTTCGGCGCCCTGACCGTGACCTGGAAGCTGTTCCCGGCCATCGTCACGCTGCACCTGATGGGCGCGGCGGTGCTGCTGGCCCTGCTGTGCATCCAGGCGGTGCGCTACCAGCAGGCGGCGACACAGCGGCTGCCGACGCCCCTGCCGCCGGGGCTGCGCAGCTTGCTGATCGCCACCACCGTGCTGCTGGGCCTGCAGATCGCGCTGGGAGGCTGGGTCAGCACCAACTATGCCGTGCTGGCCTGCACCCAGTTCCCGATCTGCCAGGACAGCTGGTGGCCGCCCATGGACTTCGCGCAAGGCTTCGAGATCTGGCGCCATCTGGGCGAGACCGGCGCCGGTGCCCCGATCGAGTTCACCGCGCTCACCGCGATCCACTATGCCCATCGGCTGATGGCCTACTTCGTGTTCGTCGCTCTCGGCCTGCTGGCCTGGCGGCTGCGCCGCGTCGCGCCATTGCAAGCCCAGGCGCGCTGGCTCGCCGGCCTGGCCCTGCTGCAGCTGGCCAGCGGCCTCGGCAACGTGCTGCTCGGCTGGCCGCTCGCGGCGGCGCTGCTGCACACCGGCGGTGCCGCCGCGCTGGCGGTGGTACTGACCTGGACCCTCTGCGAGAGCCGTCGCGCGGGCGCACCCAGCGCCGCCGGCGCCGGCCAACGCGTTCCCAACATGGAGGTGGCCGGATGAGTGCCCCCGTTTCCGTTCCCGCCCAGAGCGCCGCCAGCGTGCTGCGTCAGTTCTATGCGCTGACCAAGCCGCGCGTGGTTCAACTGATCGTCTTCTGCGCCCTGATCGGCATGGTGCTCGCGGTGCCCGGCGTGCCGACCTGGGCCGACCTGCAGCAGGGCGCGCTGGCCTGCCTCGGCATCTGGCTGGTCGCCGGTGCCGCGGCCGCCTTCAACTGCCTGGTCGAGAAGGGCATCGACGCCAAGATGAAGCGCACCGCCTGGCGGCCGACCGCGCGCGGGCAACTGAGCGACCGGCAGGCGCTGGTCTTCTCGGCGGCGCTGTGCGCGGCCGGCTCGGCGCTGCTCTGGTTCACGGTCAACCCGCTGACGATGTGGCTGACCTTCGCCACCTTCGTCGGCTACGCCGTGGTCTACACCGTGATCCTGAAGCCGCTGACGCCGCAGAACATCGTGATCGGCGGTGCCTCGGGCGCGATGCCGCCGGTGCTGGGCTGGGCCGCGATGACCGGCGATGTCGGCCCCGAGGCCCTGATCCTGTTCCTGATCATTTTCCTGTGGACACCACCGCACTTCTGGGCCCTCGCCCTGTACCGGGTCGAGGACTACCGCAAGGCGGGCCTGCCGATGCTGCCGGTGACGCACGGCAACGAGTTCACGCGGCTGCAGGTGCTGCTCTACACCTTCATTCTCTTCGCCGCCTGCCTGATGCCCTTCATCTACGGCATGAGCGGCTGGCTGTACCTGGTGGTCGCGATCGGCGTCAGCATCGGTTTCACGGGCTATGCCTTCGCGCTGTGGCGCAATTACTCCGATGCGCTGGCCCGCAAGACCTTCCGCTTCTCGCTGATCCACCTGAGCGTGCTGTTCGCGGCGCTGCTGGTCGACCACTACCTCCAATGATCGAACCCATGAACAAGCGGCAAATGCTCCGGACCCTGGCCTGGACCGGCGTCGCCGTGGTCGCCGGCCTGCATCTCGCGGCCTGCACCGAGGCCAAGCCCAGCTTCCACGCGGTCGACATCACCGGCGCCGACTACGCCCGTGACTTTTCCCTGTCCGACGTCGACGGCAAGCCGCGCACGCTGGCCGACTTCAAGGGCAAGACGGTGGTGCTGTTCTTCGGCTACGCCCAGTGCCCCGACGTCTGCCCGACCACCATGAGCGAGATGGCGCAGGTC
>NZ_JBFUIU010000255.1:0-11468 GCF_056401695.1 Variovorax sp. P4_D9 | reverse complement strand
GTTTCCGGGACCACGGCCTTGTTGATACTCGGCAGCTTTCCTGGGGCCCGGTCGATTGCGCAGCAGCAGTATTATGCGCACCCGCAGAATCACTTCTGGAAAATTTTGCAGGCTCTATGGCCCGGAAACCCGCTGCCAGTGGGCGAAGATAGCTATAAAAAGCGTAGCACCTGGCTGCTCGACCGCGGCCTGGGGGTGTGGGACGTGTATGCCAGCTGCGAGCGCGCGGGGAGCCTCGATTCGGCGATCCGCGAGGCGGTGGCGAACGACATCGCGAGCCTGCGGCTGCCCCGGCTCGCGGCCATCGCGCACAACGGCGGCGAGAGCTTCCGGCATGCGCGGCACACGCGGGCGATCGGGGTGCCGGTGCATCGGCTGCCGTCGTCGAGCCCGGCCAATGCGAGCTGGAGCTTCGATCGCAAGGTCCAGGCCTGGCGCGAGGTGTTTGAAAGGTATCTGGACATTCCATGAAGCTCTCCCTTCCTGAGGTCAACTTCTCCGATTGGGGCGACGTTCGCTATCTGCACCTGGGCACCGAATGGGTGCAGGGATCGATGAAGCTCGACGCGCCGTTCGAGATCGAGCTCGAATACGTGCAGCGCATGATGGCCTGGCTGTTGTTCGTCGACCCGGCGGGCGTCGCCAAGCGGCATGCGATGCAGCTCGGCCTCGGCGCCGCCAGCCTGACCAAGTTCTGTCGCAAGACGCTGCGCATGCGCACCACCGCGATCGAACTCAATCCGCAGGTGGTGGCAGCCTGCCGCGGCTGGTTCAAGCTGCCGGCCGACGACGCCAAGCTCGAGATCGTGATCGCCGATGCCGCGGCCGAGATTCGCAAGCCGCGCTGGCTGGGCACGGTCGATGCACTGCAGGTCGACCTCTACGACCACGAGGCCGCCGCACCGGTTCTCGACAGCGAAGACTTCTATGCCGACTGCCGCGCCTTGCTGACCGAGGACGGCGCCATGACGGTCAATCTCTTCGGCCGCTCCTCGAGCTACGAGCGCAGCCTCGAGAAGATCACGGCCGCCTTCGGCACCGACGCGGTCTGGGCCTTCAAGCCGACGCGCGAGGGCAACACGGTGGTTCTGGCCCAGGCCGGCGCCAGCCGTCCGAAGCGTCCCGCGCTTGCCGATCGGGCGCAAAGCATCCAGACTCGCTGGGGCCTGCCTGCACCGAAGTGGCTGCGGGTGTTCAAACCGCAGACCTGATTCGTTCATGAGCGCCCTGCCCACCCCTCCCGCCGCCGCCGATGCCGCCCGCCACGAAGGCCCGCTGGTCCTGCGCCATCTGATCGAATGGCTGGCCAAGGATGGCCTGATCTCGCCGGTCGAGGCCAAGCGCACGCTGGCGCGCTGCGCCCAGGCCGAGAGCCGCCAGGCGCCGCTGGTGCGGCTGGCCAACGTCGCGATGACGCGCGAGAGCGACGGCAAGCCGCTCGATCTCGAGATGCTCACGCAGTGGCTGGCCGGCCGGGCCGGGCTTGCCTATCTGCGCATCGATCCGCTCAAGGTCGACGTCGGCAAGGTCGCCGACACCATGAGCGCGGCCTATGCCGAGCGGCACAAGGTGCTGCCGGTTCAGGTGACGCCCAGCGAGGTGGTGGTGGCGACGGCCGAGCCTTTCCTGACCGACTGGATCGCCGAGGTCGAGCGCCAGTCGCGCCGCGCGGTGCGCCGGGTGGTCGCCAACCCGACCGACATCCAGCGCTACACGGCCGAGTTCTTCTCGCTCGCCAAGTCGGTGCGGGCGGCGCAGAAGGCCGGCGGCGGCGCCAGCGGCGCCAGCTTCGAGCAGTTGGTCGAGCTCGGCAAGAGCAACAAGCAGCTCGACGCCAACGACCAGAGCGTGGTGCAGGTGGTCGATTGGCTCTGGCAGTACGCCTTCGACCAGCGCGCCAGCGACATCCACCTCGAGCCGCGGCGCGACCAGGGCGTGATCCGCTTCCGCATCGACGGCGTGCTGCATCCGGCCTACCAGATGCCGATGGGCGTGATGAACGCGATGGTGGCGCGCATCAAGCTGCTGGGCCGCATGGACGTGGTCGAGAAGCGGCGCCCGCTCGACGGCCGCATCAAGACCCGCAACCTGCGCGGCGACGAGGTCGAGATGCGGCTGTCGACGCTGCCGACCGCCTTCGGCGAGAAGATGGTGATGCGGATCTTCGACCCCGATACCGCGGTCAAGGACCTCGACGCCCTGGGCTTCGCCCAGCACGACGCGCAGCGCTGGGAGAAGCTGGTGACGCGGCCCCACGGCATCATCCTGGTGACCGGCCCGACCGGCTCCGGCAAGACCACCACGCTCTATTCGACGCTCAAGCGCGTCGCCACCGAGCAGGTCAACGTCAGCACAGTCGAAGACCCGATCGAGATGATCGAGCCCTCGTTCAACCAGACCCAGGTGCAGCACCAGCTCGACTTCGGCTTCACCGAGGGCCTTCGGGCGCTGATGCGGCAGGACCCGGACATCATCATGGTGGGCGAGATCCGCGATCTCGCCACGGCCGAGATGGCGGTGCAGGCGGCACTCACCGGCCACCTGGTCTTTAGCACCCTGCACACCAACGACGCGCCGAGCGCGATCACGCGGATGATGGAGCTCGGCGTGCCCTCCTACCTGATCAACGCGGTGATGCTCGGCGTGCTGGCCCAGCGGCTCGTGCGCACACTGTGCCCGCATTGCAAGGAACCCGACGAGTCGATCACGCGCGAGAAGCTGGCCGAGTTCGTCAAGCCCTGGCAGATCAACGGCTCGGTGCGGGCCTACAAGCCGGTCGGCTGCGTCGATTGCCGCATGACCGGCTACATGGGGCGCATGGGGTTGTACGAACTGCTCAGCATCAGCGAGGAGTTCAAGGCCCTGGTCACGAAGGAGCCGAACCTCGTCGGCCTGCGCCGCCAGGCGGTGGTCGACGGCATGCGGCCGCTGCGGCTGGCGGGCGCCTTGCGGGTGGCGGAAGGCGTGACCACCATCGAAGAAGTGCTGAGCGCGACACCGCCCCTGGAATAGGATTCAGGGATTACCCTGAATCGCCGATAGGTGGAATCCACATCAAGCTGACTCCCACCTGACCACACAATCTCCGATCGAGTTTTTTCGTGGAGACTGTTCGTGAAAATCAAGAGTCAGAAAGACTTCTTCTCGGGGGTGATGTTCGCCGTTACGGGAGTCGCCTTCGCATGGGGAGCGACGACCTACAACGTCGGCAACGGCGCCCGCATGGGCCCCGGCTACTTCCCGCTGATGCTCGGCATCCTCATGGCCGTCATCGGCCTGGTGATCATGTTCACTGGCCTCACGGTCGAGACCGAGGACGGCGAGAAGATCGGCAAGTGGGCCTGGAAGCAGGTGGCTTACATCCTCGGCGCCAACCTCGCCTTCGGCGTGCTGCTCGGCGGCCTGCCGAGCGTGGGCATTCCGGCGATGGGCATGATCATCGCGATCTACGCGCTGGTCATCATCTCCAGCCTGGCGGGCAGCGAGTTCAACCTGCCCAAGGTGCTGATCCTGTCCACCGTGCTGGCCGTCGGCAGCTACATCGCCTTCATCTGGGCGCTCAAGCTGCAAATCCAGGTGTGGCCCACCTTCATCACGGGCTGAGGACTGGCAAATGGAACTTCTCAACAACCTCTCTCTCGGGTTCGGTGTCGCGTTCACCTTCACCAACCTGCTGTACTGCCTGGTCGGCTGTATCCTGGGCACCCTGATCGGCGTGCTGCCGGGCATCGGCCCGGTCGCCACCATCGCGATGCTGCTGCCGGCCACTTACGCGCTGCCGCCGGTCTCGGCGCTGATCATGCTGGCCGGCATCTACTACGGCGCCCAGTACGGCGGCTCCACCACCGCCATCCTGGTCAACCTGCCCGGTGAATCGTCCTCGGTGGTGACCGTCATCGACGGCTACCAGATGGCGCGCAAGGGGCGGGCCGGACCTGCGCTTGCCGCGGCGGGTCTGGGCTCCTTCTTCGCCGGCTGCGTCGGCACGCTGATCCTGGCCGCCTTCGCGCCGCCGCTGACCGAACTGGCCTTCAAGTTCGGCCCGGCCGAGTATTTCTCGCTGATGATCCTGGGCCTGATCGGCGCCGTGGTGCTGGCTTCGGGCTCGCTGCTCAAGGCGATCGCGATGATCGTGCTGGGCCTGCTGCTGGGCCTGGTCGGCACCGACGTCAATTCGGGCGTGGCCCGCTTCAGCTTCGACATCCCGGAACTGACCGACGGCATCGGCTTCGTCGCCATCGCGATGGGCGTGTTCGGCTACGGCGAAATCATCGCCAACCTGTCGCGACCAGAAGAAGACCGCGAAGTGTTCACCGCCAAGGTGTCCGGCCTGTTCCCGACCAAGGAAGACTTCAAGCGCATGCTGCCCGCGGTGCTTCGCGGCACGGCGCTTGGCGCGGCGCTCGGCATCCTGCCCGGCGGCGGTGCGCTGCTGGCGGCCTTCGCGGCCTACACGATAGAGAAGAAGACCAAGCTGCATCCGGGCGAAGTGCCCTTCGGCAAGGGCAACATTCGCGGCGTGGCGGCGCCCGAGTCGGCCAACAACGCCGGCGCGCAGACCTCCTTCATTCCGCTCYTGACCTTGGGCATTCCGCCCAACGCGGTGATGGCGCTGATGGTCGGCGCGATGACGATCCACAACATCCAGCCGGGCCCGCAGGTAATGACCAGCAACCCCGAGCTGTTCTGGGGCCTGATCGCCTCGATGTGGCTCGGCAACGCGATGCTGATCGTCCTGAACCTGCCGCTGATCGGCATGTGGATCAAGCTGCTGTCGGTGCCCTACAAGTACCTGTTCCCGGCCATCGTGCTGTTCTGCGCGATCGGCGTCTACTCGACCAACAACAACACCTTCGACATCTGGATGGTGGCGGCCTTCGGCTTCATCGGCTACGCCTTTTTCAAGCTGGGATGCGAGCCGGCGCCGCTGCTGCTGGGCTTCATCCTCGGGCCGATGATGGAAGAGAACCTGCGCCGTGCGCTGCTGCTGTCGCGCGGCGACTGGATCGTCTTCGTGACGCGGCCGATCTCGGCCGGCTTGCTGGCGGCGGCATTGCTGCTGCTGATCATCGTGTTGCTCCCGGCCGTCAAGTCGAAGCGCGAAGAGGCTTTCGTCGAGGACTGATCCTCCTCCATCCTCTATAAGAAAACGGCAGCTTCGGCTGCCGTTTTTTCTTTCAGGCCTTGTGGGCCCGCGGCGGCTTCATATGCTGGCGGGCCATGGCGAGGAAGGCCAGGGCGGCGGGGTTCAGCGGATGCTTGGCTAGCCGCACCGCGACCACCGGGTACTCCAGGCTCGGGCGCGTCACCGCCACCGCGCGCAGGTTGCCGGGCATCAGGACTTCCACATAGCGCGGCAGCAGGGCCACGCCGGCGCCGGCCTGGATCAGGCCGAAGGCGGTCGACAGCATCGACACGTGGTGCACCACGCGCGGGTACACGTTGGCCACGCTCGACAGTTGGCGGCTGACCGAGCGCCAGATGTTGGCATCCGGATTGACGTGGATGAAGGGCAATGCATCGAGGTGCCTGGCATCGATCACCACCCGCTGGGCCAGCGGGTGGTCCTCGCGCACGAAGAGTGCCATGCGTTCGATGAACAGCGCCTCGGTGGCGAGCTCCGAGTGCTTCTGGCCGATGTCCGAGCCGAAGCCCAGGTCCGCTTCCTGCGACAGGATGCGCGAGATCATCTGCTCGGCCGTGCTGTCCATCAGCGCCGTCGCCAGCGCCGGGTGCTGCTGCGAGAAACGACCCAGCAGCGGCGGCAGCAGGGCGCCGGCCGTGAGATGGCCTACCGCCAGCACCACGCGCCCCTCGCGGAGCTCGGACTGCGATCGGCAGGCGTCGACCGACTCGTCGATCAGGCGCAGCGCGCGCACTGCGGTATCGACCATCATCTGGCCCGCGTTGGTGATCCGGATGCGGCGGCCGCGAACCACCAACGGCTGCCCGAGTTCGTGCTCCATGCGCTTGATCAGGTGGCTGATCGCCGGCTGAGTGAGCTGCAGGGCCTCCGCCGCCAGGGTGAAGCTGCCGGTTTCGGCCACCGCCAACAGCGCCCTGAGCTGTTGCAGAGAGATCGCTTCGGCAGAGTTCCTTGTCATAAGCTATGTTTATAGTTCGATAAAGCGGATTATCTGGCTTGATGCCCTGGCCTTGCATAGCATTCGGATTCATCTCCACTGGGACAAAATCCAGCTCATGAAACGAATCCAGTTCCTTCAGGCCTGTGCCGCCGTGCTGTGCGTGGCCGCGTCTTCCGCCAGCCTGGCACAAGGCTATCCAAGCAAGCCGATTCGCCTGATCGTGCCCTTCCCGGCCGGTGGCGCCACCGACCTGTTCGCGCGCACGCTGTCGCAGAAGATGGGCGAGAAGCTCGGCACCACGCTGGTCATCGACAACAAGCCCGGTGCCGGCGGCGCGATCGGCTCCGACGCCGCGGCCAAGGCGCCGGCTGACGGCTACACGCTGCTGCTGGCCACCACCAGCACCCACTCGATCGGGCCGGCGATCACGCCCAAGCTGCCCTACGACACGGTGCGCGACTTCACGCCGATCGCGCATGTGGGCGACGCGCCCAGCATCATGCTGGTGCCCAACAACTCGCCGGCCAAGACGGTGCGCGAGTGGATCGACTATGCCAAGAAGAATCCCGGCAAGCTCAACTACGCGTCGAGCGGCAACGGCACCATCGTTCAGCTCACGGCCGAGCTCTTCAAGGCGCAGGCCGGTGTCTTCGTGACCCACATTCCGTACAAGGGCACCGCACTGGCGATCCCCGACCTGATCACCGGCAAGGTCGACGTGCTGTTCGATTCGCTGCCGACCGGCATGCCGCACGTGCGCGACGGCCGGCTGCGGGCGCTGGGCGTGACGACGCTGAAGCGCAGCCCGCTGGCGCCGGAGCTGCCGCCGATCGCCGATGTGCTGCCGGGCTTCGAGTCGAATACCTGGTTCGGCCTCTACGGCCCGAAGGGCCTGCCGGCCGATATCGTGACCCGCATCAACACCGCGGCCAACCAGTCGCTGAGCGACCCGGAAGTGCGCGACAAGCTGGCACGGCTGGGCATCGAACCCACCACCAGCACCCCGGCGCAGCTCGCGAGCATGGTGGCGGAAGACGCCACCAAGTGGAAGAAGATCATCATCGAGAGAAGAATTACCGGCGATTGACATGAAGTTCGACTACGCAAACCCCTACACCTCCACCCGCATCCCGGTCTTCGCCCGCAATGTGGTGTCGACCTCGCACCCGCTGGCCGCCCAGGCCGGCCTGCGCATCCTGCAGCAGGGCGGCAACGCGGTCGACGCCGCCGTCGCGACTGCCGCGGTCATGACGCTGGTCGAGCCGGTCAGCAACGGCCTCGGCAGCGACGCCTTCTGCATCCTGTGGGACGGCAAGAAGCTGCACGGCCTCAACGCTTCGGGCTGCGCGCCCGCGGCCTGGGCGCCCGAGTACTTCCGCAAGAAGTACGGCGCCGACGCCGCGACGCCGCCGACGCGCGGCATCGACTCGGTGACGGTGCCGGGCGCGGTGGGCGGCTGGGTCGCGTTGTYGGAGCGCTTCGGCAAGCTGCCTTTCGCCGATCTCATGGCGCCGGCGGTCGAGATCGCCGAGCGCGGTTACCTGATGCCGCCGGTGGTGCAGCAGAAGTGGGCCGCGGCGACCCCGATCCTGCAGTCGCAGCCTGGCTTCGCGCAGAGCTTCCTGCCCTGGGGCCGGGCGCCCGAGGTCGGCGAGCTGTTCCGCTTCCCGGCCGCGGCGCGCGCCCTCAAGGCCATCGCGGCGACCCGCGGGGAGGCTTTCTACGGCGGTGAAATCGCGGCGGCGCTGCAGAAGTTCTCGAGCGCCAACGGCGGCAGCCTGATGGCGAGCGACCTCGCCAACTGGAAGCCCGAATGGGTCGAGCCGATCGCCCAGGAATACCGCGGCCACACGCTGCACGAGATTCCGCCGAACGGGCAGGGCATCGCGGCACTGATCGCGCTGGGCATCCTCGAGCATTTCGACATCGGCGCGATCCCGGTCGACTCCGTGCGTTCGCAGCATCTGCAGATCGAGGCCATGAAGCTGGCCTTTGCCGACACCTACCGCTATGTGTCCGAGCCATCGTCGATGGAGGTGACACCGCTGCAAATGCTCGATGAGGCCTACCTGGCCTCGCGTGCCAAACTCATCGACGTGAACAAGGCACAGGACTTCAAGGCGGGCAACCCGGTCAAGGGCGGCACCATCTACCTMACSGCGGCCGACGAGAGCGGCATGATGGTGAGCTTCATCCAGAGCAACTACATGGGCTTCGGCTCGGGCTGCATCGAGCCCGAGTTCGGCATCAGCCTGCAGAACCGCGGCCACGGCTTCAGCCTGAAGGACGGCAGCCCGAACCTCGTGGCGCCGGGCAAGCGCCCGTTCCACACCATCATCCCGGCCTTCCTCACGAAGGACGGCGCCCCGGTGATGAGCTTCGGCGTGATGGGCGGCAACATGCAGCCGCAGGGCCACATGCAGACGCTGGTGCGCATGCTCGACTACCAGCAGAACCCGCAGGCGGCCTGCGATGCGCCGCGCTGGCGCTTCAACGCCGGGCTCGAGATCAACGTCGAGGCGGCGATGGAGTCGGCGACGGTGCAGGGCTTGTCCGCGCTCGGCCACAAGGTCGACGTCATCAACGATTCCTACCAGGACTTCGGCGCCGGCCAGTTCATCTGGCGTGCGGGCGATCCGGCGGTGGAGGGCTACGTGGCGGCCAGCGACGCGCGCCGCGACGGCCTGGCGGCTGGTTTCTAGCGTCTCGATGCCAGGCCAGGCCACCGCGCAGCACGCCGCACGCAAAAGCCTCGCGCCGGGCCTGGCGCTCGCCACCTTCGGAGCGATTGCCTTCAGCGGCAAGGCGATCATCGTCAAGCTGGCTTATCGGCACGGCGTCGATGCCGTGACTCTGATCATGCTGCGCATGCTGTTCGCGCTGCCGCTGTTCGCGCTCATGGCGTGGTGGGCCGGGCGCGGCAAGCCGGCGCTCACGCGGCGCGACTGGCTCGGCGTGGTCGGGCTCGGCTTCTCGGGCTACTACCTGTCGAGCTTCCTCGACTTCGCCGGGCTGGCCTACATCACGGCCAGCCTCGAGCGACTGATCCTGTACCTCAATCCGACGCTGGTGCTGCTGTTCGGCTGGATCGTCTACCGGCGGCGCATCACGCGTTGGCAGTTCGCGGGCATGGCCATCAGCTATTCGGGCGTACTGCTGGTGTTCGGCCACGAAGTGAGCCTGGGCCAGAGCGCGGCGGCCGCGTGGGGCGCCTTCCTGGTGTTCCTGAGCGCGGTGAGCTATGCGATCTACCTGGTCGCCAGCGGCGAATTCGTCAAGCGGCTCGGCTCGCTGCTCCTGGTCGGCCTGGCAACCAGCGTGGCCTGCCTGCTGTGCATCGCCCAGTTCCTGCTGCTGCGGCCGATCAGCGAGGCTTTCGAGGTGGCGCCCGAGGTGATCTGGCTGTCGGTGCTCAACGCCACGCTGTGCACGGCCGTGCCTGTCCTCGCCGTCATGATGGCGATCGAGCGCATCGGGCCCGCGATGGCGGCGCAAACGGGTATGGTCGGGCCGATGTCGACGATCCTGATGGGGGTGCTGCTGCTCGGCGAGCCCTTCACCGCCTGGATCGCGGCCGGCACGGTGCTGGTCATCAGCGGCATCTTTGTCTTCACACGAATGGGGCGTTGAGCCCGAAGGAATCAACATGGATCTGGGAATCGCAGGCAGGACGGCGCTGGTGTGCGGCGCGAGCAAGGGCCTGGGCTTCGGCTGCGCCGAAGCGTTGGTGCGCGAGGGCGTCAACGTGGTGGTCGTGGCGCGTGGCGCCGAGGCGCTCGAAGTCGCGGCAAAGAGCTTGCAGGCCACCGCGGCGGGCAGCGCGGCCAAGCCCTTCGTCAAGCAGGTGGCGGCAGACATCACGACCCCCGAAGGCCGTGCCGCGGTCTTCGCGGCGCATGCCGACTACGACATCGTCGTCACAAATGCCGGCGGCCCGCCGCCCGGCGATTTTCGCGACTGGGACCGCGAGGCCTGGATCAAGGCGCTCGACGCCAACATGCTGACGCCGATCGAGCTGATCAAGGCCACGGTCGACGGCATGGCGGCGCGCGGCTTCGGACGCATCGTCAACATCACCTCAAGCTCGGTCAAGGCGCCGATCGACATCCTCGGCCTCAGCAACGGCGCCCGCAGCGGCCTCACCGGATTCGTTGCCGGCGTTGCGCGCACCGGCCTCGCAGCCAAGGGCGTGACGCTCAACAACCTGCTGCCGGGCGCCTTCGACACCGACCGGCTCAAGGGCACGCTGGCGGGGGCGGCCAAGAAGACCGGCCTGGACATCGACGCGATCCGCGCCAGCCGGCAGAAGACCATACCGGCCGGCCGCTTCGGCACGCCGGCCGAGTTTGGGGCGATCTGTGCGTTCCTGTGCAGCGTGCACGCGGCGTACGTAACGGGCCAGAACGTGTTGGCCGACGGCGGCGCCTACCCCGGAACCTATTGATCGACGTCGACCAGGAGACGCATATGAAGAGCAAGGCAGTGCGCATCGACCGCAACGGCGGTCCCGAGGAACTCAAGATCATCGAGGTCGAGGTCGGCGATCCCGGCCCGGGCGAGATCCGGATCCGACACAAGGCGGTCGGCCTCAACTTCATCGACACATACCAGCGCAGCGGCCTCAATCCGTTCCCGATGCCGCTGCAGCTCGGAATGGAAGCCTCCGGCGTGGTGGAGGCGGTGGGCGAGGGCGTCACGCACCTGAAGGCCGGCGATCGTGCGGCCTATGCCAGCGCGCCGCCCGGCTCCTATTGCGAGCTGCGCGTCATGCCGGCCAAGAACGTCTGCAAGCTGCCCGACGCGATCTCCTTTGAGACCGGCGCCGCGATGATGCTGAAGGGCCTGACGACGCAGTACCTGCTCAAGAAGACGCTGCCCGCCGAGGGCCTGCAGCCGGGCGACTTCATCGTCTTCCATGCGGCGGCCGGCGGCGTCGGCCTGATCGCCTGCCAATGGGCCAAGGCGCTCGGCTTCCAGCTGATCGGCACGGCCGGTACCGACGCCAAGTGCCAGCTGGCGCTGGCCCACGGCGCCGCGCATGCGATCAACTACAGCACCGAGAACTTCGTCGAGCGCGTGAAGGAGATCACCGGCGGCAAGGGCGTCAAGGTGGTCTACGACTCGGTCGGCAAGGACACCTTCGAAGGCTCGCTGGCCTGCCTGCGACCCTTCGGCCTGTTGGCGGTCTTCGGCAACGGCTCCGGGCCGGTGACGGCTTTCAACCTCGGCCTGCTGGCCAAGGGCTCGTACTACGTCACGCGTCCGACCCTGTTCACGCACATCGCCACGCGCGAACGCACGCAGGCCATGGCCGACGAGCTGTTCGCGGTGGTCGAGAGCGGCGCCGTGAAGATCCCGATCGACCAGCGCTACGCCCTGCCC
>NZ_JBFUIU010000254.1:0-11472 GCF_056401695.1 Variovorax sp. P4_D9 | reverse complement strand
GGGTCCGCGTGAGGTCGAGAGAATAGCTCGCCGCCCCCGAGGCGCCGCTGAAGCCGCCGGTGATCTGCCTGTAGCTGTCGCTGCCGAGGGTGGTCGAAGCGCGCGGATTGAATACCGTCTCGCCCGGCACCGCCTTGCGCGTGAAGATCTGCACCACGCCGCCGACGCCATCGCTGCCGTAGAGCGCCGAGGCCGGTCCCTTGACCACTTCGATGCGGTCGATCAGTTCGACCGGAATGTTCTCCCAGGTCGGCGTGCCGAGCGTCGCCGAGCTGTAGCGGACGCCATCGATCAGGAAGATGGTGTGGCGCGCTTCGGCGCCGCGGATGAAGACGCTGCTGCCCTTGCCCAGGCCGCCGGTGGCCGAGATCTGAACCCCGGCCATGCGGGCCAGGATTTCAGGCAGCGTGCGGCTGGCCTGCTGTTCGATCTGCGCCCGCTCGATGACCACCGTGTCCGACACCAGTTCGTCGGCGCGGGTGGCGACGCGCGTGGCGGTCACCACCATTTCGGGCAGCGCGGGCGTGGCGGCCTCCTGGGCCGAGGCCGGTGCCGGCAGCCCGGCAACGCCGGCCATCAGGGAGGCGACCGCCAGCGGCACGGCATGGGCGCGCGGACGCCGCCACGGCGAAGCACTGCGGGGAGCGCGCGCGGAAAAAACGCAGATATTCATGGAAGCGACAAAAGATCAAGGCCCTTCGCCGGCTTCCCCGCCGGGCTTGGACGTCATGGCCACCGTCAGCTTCTAGCCATGCGGCGGCCGCCTCGTTGGCCGGTATCCGGGCTGGCAGCACAACCCTCGCCGCCTTCCCAGGCACCTGTTTCAGGGCGCCCAGTGGCTGATTGACGAGGGCGGCATCCGAGGATGCCGGCTGCTTGACCGTTGCGGGGGCAGCGCAGGTTGGCTCGGCCCGATGGGCTTCGCCTCCTGCTTCCCGTTGAACTGCGACGCGTGAACCGCGGCACGAGCACCAACGCGCGGAATTGTAGGGTTTGTTGGCATATGCCTTCCGCGCGGCGATGAAATCGCGGCAGCGCCGGTAACTACAATCGTCCTCCATGCCTGCACCGAGCCGTATTGACCAGATCGCCGAGCGCGTCGAACGCCTGCTCGTGCGCCATGAGGAAGTACAGCGCACCAATGCGCTGCTTCAGGACCAGGTCGACGCGCTCACGCGCGAACGTGACACCCTCAAATCGCGGCTTGCCGCGGCGCGCACGCGGCTCGATGCCCTGCTCGACCAACTGCCCGCCGATCCCGGCCAAGACGCCAGCGCTCCCTGATGAAACAAATTGAAGTCCAGATCATGGGCCAGAGCTACCTGCTCGGCTGCCCCGAAGGCGGCGAAGCGCAACTGCGCGAAGCGGTCGAACGCGTCGATGCTGCGATGTGCAAGATCCGCGACGCCGGCAAGGTCAAGGCGCGCGACCGGATCGCGGTGCTGGCCTCGCTGAATCTGGCCTTCGACCTGGTGCAGCGCGAAGCCGCGCCGGCACCTGTGCCTGCGCCTGCTGCAGCGGCCCCCGACGCCCCCGAAGAAGACGCCCGCGCCGCGCAACTGGTCCAGCGCCTCGATCAGGCCCTGGCCGGCGACGGACATTTACTCTGACGGTTGGCCGCTGCAGCGGCAGCGGGCGTAAAATACGCATCGTCTGCGGTGCGAAGCCGGGCTTTATATTTCCTTGTACCAATGCTCTACGGAGCAGGGCTTGGAACATCGCTTGGCGGGTGTGATCATCTCGCGTCAGATGAACCCGAAGCCTTGCTGACCTCGCCCACCTGAACCCTGGTTCAGGATGCGGGTTCGGCTCACACTCGCAGACACCTTTTCTTTGACAGCCACGGCACCCGCAACGGGTGCCGTGGCTTTTTTCTGGAACCGCGCCAATGATGATTGAAGCCCCGCTGATCGCCGAACTCGCCCTGCTCGGTGTCGGCACCGGATTCCTTGCCGGCCTGCTCGGCATCGGCGGCGGCATGCTGATGGTGCCGTTCATCACGATCATCCTGGGCCACCGCGGCGTCGCCGCCGACCTGTCGGTCAAGATGGCGATTGCGACCTCGATGGCGACCATCATATTCACCTCGAYCTCGAGCGTGCGCGCGCATCACAAGCGCGGCGCGGTGCGCTGGGACATCGTCAAGCGGCTGGCGCCCGGCATCGTGGCCGGCAGCCTGCTCGGCAGCCTCGGCGTCTTCAGCCTGCTCAAGGGCAGCGCGCTGGCGATCTTCTTCGCTCTCTTCGTCGGTTTCTCGGCCACCCAGATGTTCCTCGACAAGAAGCCCAAGCCGACGCGCCAGATGCCGGGCAGCGCAGGCCAGTTCGGCGCCGGCGGTGCGATCGGCTTCATCTCCGGCCTGGTGGGCGCCGGCGGTGGCTTCATCAGCGTGCCTTTCATGACCTGGTGCAACGTCGCGATCCACAATGCGGTCGCCACCAGCGCCGCACTGGGCTTCCCGATCGCGGTCGCCAACGTGGTCGGCTACGTGGCCAGCGGCCGGTCGGTGCAAGACCTGCCGGCAGGCTCTTTCGGCTACATCTGGCTGCCAGCGCTGGCCGTGATCGCGGTCTGCAGCTTCGTCGTGGCGCCGTTCGGCGCGCGAGCCGCACACAAGCTGCCGGTCGCCAAGCTCAAGCGCGTGTTCGGGAGCATCCTGTACCTGCTGGCGGCCTACATGCTCTGGAAGGGGCTGCACGGCTGAGACCGGCCGGCCGCGCATTCCCTTCCACGCTTGCGCTGAATCAAGCCAGGTTTTGCGGCCCTTGTATTAAGCTGCTGCTGGTTCAATCACAGGAGCATTCATGTTCAAGCGAATCCTGGTCGCCACCGACGGCTCCCTGCTCTCGAAGAAGGCCGTGACGAGCGCCATCGCACTGGCCGCGCAGAGCGGCGCCGAGTTGGTGGCGCTGACCGTGGTGCCACGCTATCCGACCAACTACTTCGACGGCGCCGCGGTCTTCACGCCCGAAGACATCGGACGGATCGAAAAGCAATGGGCCGAATCGGCGCAAGCCACGCTCGACGAGATCGCCAAGCAGGCCGAGGCCAGCGGCGTCCGGATCCAGACCACGACGGTCAGTGCCGACCTGGTGGGCGAGGCGATCATCGCGGCCGCCAAGAAGCACGGCAGCGACACGATCGTGATGGCCTCGCACGGACGCCAGGGCATCAAGCGCCTGCTGCTGGGCAGCGAGACCCAGCATGTGCTCACCCATTCGGATCTGCCGGTCTTGGTGCTGCGCTGAGTCCGGTTTATAAACGCCGCACGCGGTGCCTTCACCGCGCATCGAGAATCAATCAAAGAGGCCACGCATGAAGATCCTGATCGCCGTTGACGGCAGCGACCACACGACGAAGGCGCTCGACTACCTGGCGAAGCATCGCAACATGTTCATCGATGGCAACCAACTGGTGGTGGTCCATGTCTGCATCGGCGTGCCGGGCCATGTCACGCGCCACCTGAGCAAGGAATCCGTGCGCGACTACTACGCCGAGGAAACGGCCAAGGTCGTCGAGCCGGTCAAGATCAAGCTCGCGAGCTACGGCATCACCAACTACACGGTCGACCAGCGCCACGGCCATGCTGCCGAAGAGATCCTCAAGGCCGCCGATGCCAGCGGCGCCGAACTGATCGTGATGGGCACGCACGGCCATGGCCTCTTCGGCCGGGCGCTGATGGGATCGGTCGCAACCAAAGTGGTGTCCGAGACCGACATCTCGGTGCTGCTGGTGCAGTAGGCGCAGCGCCTCAATCCCTGGGCGCGAACAGCCCCTTGTGCTGCTCGCGCAGCAACGCCTTCTGCACCTTGCCCATCGCATTGCGCGGCAGTTCGGCCACCACGAAGCACTGCTTTGGGATCTTGAAGTTGGCGAGCTTCGCCTTGAGCTCGGCAATGATCGCGTCGCCATCGATCGAGGCACCCGCCCGCGCCGTCACGATCGCCACGCCGACCTCCCCGAAGTCGGCGTGCGGCACGCCGACGATGGCGCTCTCGGCAACCCCGGCCAATTCGTTTATGTAGGCCTCGACTTCAGCCGGATAGACGTTGTAGCCGCCGCTGATGATCAGGTCCTTGCTGCGCCCGACGATCGTGACGTAGCCGAGTCCGTCGATCTTGCCGACGTCGCCGGTCTTGAAGTAGCCGTCGGTCGTGAACTCTTCCCGGGTCTTCTCCGGCATGCGCCAATAGCCGGCGAACACGTTCGGGCCGTCGACTTCGATATGGCCGATCTCGTCGGTCGGGCATGGCTCGCCGGCATCGTCGCGCACCCGCAGGTGCACGCCCGGCAAGGGGAAGCCGACCGTGTCGCCACGGCGTTCGCCCTGCACCGGGCTGTAGGGGTTGGAGGTCAGCATGGCGGTCTCGCTCATGCCGTAGCGCTCGAGGATGGTGTGGCCGGTGCGCTCGCGCCAGGCATTGAAGGTGTCGATCAGCAGCGGCGCCGAACCGGAGATGAAGACCCGCATGTTGCGGCAGGCCTTTTTCGTTAGCCCGCGTTCGGCCAGCATGCGCACGTAGAGGGTCGGCACGCCCATGAAGACGGTCGCCTCGGGCAGCCGGGCGACGACGCGCGCAGGGTCGAAGCGGTTGAGCCAGAACATCTTGCTGCCGCTGATCAGCGCGCCGTGGATCGCGACGAAGAGCCCGTGCACATGGAAAATCGGCAGCGCGTGGATCAGCACATCGCCGCTGCGCCAGCCCCAGTAGTCCTTCAGCACTTCGGCGTTCGACGACAGGTTGCGGTGCGTCAGCATCGCGCCCTTGCTGCGGCCGGTGGTGCCGCTGGTGTAGATGATCGCGGCGAGATCGTCCTCGCTCTTCAGGGCGACATCGTGCCGGTCGCTGCAGCTGGCGGCCACCTCGAGCAGTGTGCCGCTGCGGTTGTCGTCGAGCGTGAAGACATGGCGGGTGCCGGCAGCGGACGCGATCGGGTCGACCCACGAGACATTGGCGCTGCTGCAGACCACCACGGCCGGCTCGGCGTTGCCGATGAAATACTCGATCTCGGCGCCCCGGTAGGCGGTGTTGAGCGGCAGGAAGACATAGCCGGCGCGCAAGGTCGCCAGGTACAGCATCATGGCCTCGACCGACTTCTCGACCTGGACCGCGATGCGGGCGCCCTTCTCGAGGCCCAGCGCATCCAGCAGGTTGGCGATCATCGCGCTGGCGCGGTCGAGGTCGCGCCACGAATAGAACAGGCCGTCGTCGGTCTCGACCGCGATGGCGTCGAGGTCGGCAGGGAAAGCCGAGCGCAGCACGGCGAAGAGGTTTGCGTTGGGAGTGTCGGTCATGGAAATCTCAAAAGACGGGAGGCCGCTTGGCGAGAAAGGCCGCGATGCCTTCGCGGTGCTCGGCGGAATCGGCGTAATCGTAGGCGCCCGCGATCAGCGACGCGACCGCCTGCTGCGCGCCGGCCTGCCGCAGTGCGGCGAAGGTCGCCTTGTTGAGGCGAGCGGCCGCGGGCGCCAGCATCGCGATGCGCCGGGCGTGCACCAGCACCTCGGCCGTCAGTTCGGCGTCGGGCAGCACGCGCAACAGGAAGCCGGCGTCGCAGAGGCGCTGCGCTCCATGGACGCCGGCCGCCAGCAGCATGTCGCGCGCCAGCACGTCGCCGATCGCGGCCTGCACCAGCGCCGCCTCGYGCGGCGCCATCGGAAAGCCGAGCTTGGCGATCGGTGCGCCGAACTTGGCCGACGCAGCGGCCAGGCGGATGTCGCAGCAGCTCGCGATCTCGAGCCCGGCACCCATGCAGGCACCCTCGATTCGGGCCACCAGCGGCAGTTCGCAAGCCAGCATCGCCGCCAACGCGGCCCACACTTCATCCTCGTGGAAGGCACGCAGGCTGGCGGCGTCGAAGCGGAAGGACGGGTATTCCGAGATGTCGCCGCCGGCGCAGAAGGCGCCGCCCTCGCCGCCGACGACGACACAGCGCAGTGCCAACATGGACGCCAGCCGCTCGAAGACTTCTCGCAGTTCGCGCCACATGCCGCGCGTCATCGCGTTCAGCCGGCCGGGGTTGCTCAGGGTCACGAAAGCCAGCGGGCCCTCGACGCGCAAGCCGATCGACGCCGTCATTCCAGCTTGGCCCCCGAGGCCTTGACCACCGCGGCCCAGCGCTTGATCTCCGAATTCACGAAGGCGGCATAGGCCGCCTGGGTGAGGTTCGGGATCTCCGAACCATTGTTGGCCCAGATCGCCTTCAGCTCGTCGGTGGCGAGCGCCTTCTTCATGTCGTCGACGATCCTCGCCTGCACGTCGGCGGGCGTGCCCTTGGGCGCCCAGAGGCCGTACCAGGTCGTCACGGTGTAGTCGGGCAAGCCGACCTCGGCCGCGCAAGGCACATCCGGGAAGGCCGGATTGYGCTTGTCGCCGGCGACCATCAGCGCCTTGATCCGGCCGGCCTTGATGTGCTGGGCCGACGAGCCAAGCCCGTCGAACATGACGTCGACGTTGCCGGCGATCAGGTCCTGCAGCGCCGGCCCGGCGCCGCGATAGGGAATGTGCGTGATGTAGGTGCCGGTCTGCAGCTTGAACAGCTCGCCGGCCAGGTGGTGCGAGGTGCCGGCGCCGGCCGAGGCGTAGTTGAGCTTGCCCGGGTTCTGCTTGGCGTTGGCGACGAAGGCCTTGAGCGTCGCCTCGGTGATCCGCTTCGGGTTCACCACCACCACCTGCGGCACGTTGGCCAGCAGCAGCAGCGGCACGAAGTCCTTCTCGAGGTCGTAGTCGAGCTTGGGATAGATCGACGGCGCGATCGCGTGATGCACCGCGCCCATGAACAGCGTGTAGCCGTCCGGCGCCGCCTTGGCCGCGATGCTGGCGCCGACGGTGCCGCCGGCGCCGCCGCGGTTGTCGATCACCAGCGTCTGCCCGGTGAGCCTGCTGAACTGCGCCGACAGCGGACGCGCGAAGGCGTCGGTGCCGCCGCCGGCCGGGAACGGAACGATCATCGTCACCGGCCGGGTCGGCCAGTGCGATTGCGCCCGCGCGCCCCCCGCGAGAACCGCGGCGCTCGCTCCCGCCAGGCGCAGCACGTCGCGCCGTTGAAAACCTGGACCCATCGCTTGTCTCCTCTATTTGTCTGACTGTCTTGCGCCGGGGCCCGCCGCGCGCCGATTTGGAATGGCCCTTTCTTCTCAGCCCTTGAGGAAGAGATCGTCGATAGCGCCCGACACAGCCACTTTGCCCTGCGCGAGCAAGGTGCGGTGCTTGTCGAGCCGCTTCAGATCGTAGAGGTAGTTGACCATCAGGCCATAGGACTGCCCGAACCCCTTCGGCGACGGATCGCCGGCCCAATTGAGACGCTCCACCCGCGCCCCGTTGCCGAGATGGAAGCGTGCCACCGGATCGACCGGCTTGCCTTCCGCCGTGGCGCGGCCGAGGTATTCGGCGGCCGCATTCAGTAGCAGCTGGCGCACCGGCGACCTGGCGTCGAGCGCATTCGCGTCGTCGGCGGCGGCGAGGAAGCGCTCGGCTGTCGGCGGCAGCGAGCCGATGGCGCGCCCCAGCTCGGCCGCGCGCTTCTCGTCGAGCCGCTCGACCATCTCCGTGGCGTGCTTCGCCAGCCAGCCGCGAAAGCCCGGGATCGGCGACAAGGTCGCGAAGATCTTCAGCCGCGGCAGTTCATCCTGCAGCGTCTCGACCACGCGCTTGATCAGCGAGTCGCCGAAGCTGACGCCCCGCAGCCCGGTCTGCGTGTTGCTGATCGAGTAGAAGACCGCGGTCGCCGCCTTGTCCGGCCTGACCAGCGCCGCGGCCTCGTCGAGCAGCGGCACGATGCCCTCGCTGATGCGGTCGACCAGCGCCACCTCGACGAAGATCAGCGGCGTGTTGGGCAGCCGCGGATGGAAGAAGCCATAGCAACGGCGGTCGCTGTCGAGCCGGTTCTTGACGTCGGCCCAGCTCTTGATGTCGTGCACCGCCTCGTACTGGATCAGCTTCTCGATCAGCGAGGCCGGCGAGTCCCAGCTGATGCGACGCAGGTCGAGAAAAGCCATGTCGAACCAGGTCGAGAACAGGTGCTCGAGCTCGGCATCGAGCGGGAGCAGCCGGCGGTCTCCCTTCAGGTGCGGCAACAGCTCGGCGCGCAGGTCGACCAGGAAGCGCATGCCGTCGGGGTCGATCGCGAAACGCTGCAGCAGCCGCGCGCGCGGCGAGGCCAGCGCGCGCCGCAATCCGATCTCGGCCTGGCCCTCGTCCGGCGTGCCGACCGCCGCCTCGTGCCGGTCGCGCGCGCTGCTGAGCTTCTGCACATCGGGCGCGAAGCGCTCGCTCATGAGCAGCCAGATGTCGCGCCGCTCGTCGAGTTCGCGGGCGCCATACCACTGCACCACCGCATGGGCGCGGCGGCCGGCCTCGACCTCGCTGATGCGCGGATCGAGCACCGCCTGCAGTTCGACAAGCGCACGCCGCAGCGCGCGCGGTGCCAGCGCCTCGCCCGGTCGGCGCAGCGTGGCCTCGAGCCGCTCGGCGAGCGGGCGCGGGCCGGCCGCGCCCTTCTTCGCCCGGGTGGCACCGGCGGCCGGCTTCGCGCCCTCGGGCGAATGCCCCGGACGCAGCAGCGAGACGCCGCGCGTGATCCAGTCGCCGGCATTCATGAGATCAGCTTCGCCTTCTGTTGCAGCGCGACCGCCCGCAGGGCCTCGCGCTGGCGGTTCAGGTGGGTGCGCATCGCCGCCTCGGCGCCGTCGCTGTCGCGCGCCTTGAGCGCGGCGAACACCGCGAGATGCTCGGACAGGCTCTGCTCGAGCCGTCCCGGCGCATGCAGTTGCTGCTGCCGCGCCAGCCTGAGAATCTTGCGCAGGTCGCCGATCACCTGCGTCAGCCAGCGGTTGTCGGCCAGCATGATGATCGCCTCGTGGATTGCGAAATTGGTCGCGTAGTAGTCATTGATGCGCCGGGCCCGCGCATGCCTGGCGAGCCGGTCGTGCAGCGCCTCGAGCGCTTCGAGGTCGGCCTCGCTGGCATTGCGCGCGGCCTCCCAGGCGCAGCGGCCTTCGAGCAGCGCGATCACCGGGAAGATTTCGTCGAGATCGCGCTGCGTGACCTCGGCGACGAAGCAGCCGCGGCGCGGCTCGTGCCGCAGCAGCCCTTCGGCCGTCAGCACCTTCAGCGCCTCGCGCAAGGGCGTGCGCGAGATCTGCAGCCGGTCGCAAACCGCGGCCTCGTCGATGAAGGCGCCTGGCGCCAGCACGCCGCCGAAGATCTCTTCGCGCAGCGTGGCGGCGACTTCATGATGCAGGGAGTTCTGAACCAGGCGCATGTTCCGGTTGCGTAATTATGCGTAATTATGAGAACTCGCCGACTCGCGCGCAACGCCTTCCGGCCTTGGTGTATTCCCTGCAAGTGCCGGCAGGCGGACCGATCAACCGCGCGCCGCGCCGGCCACCGTCGCGGGCCGCGCACTGGCATAGAGCCAGAGCCCGAAGGCGATCATCGGCACGCAGAGCCACTGGCCCATGCTCATGTTGAGCGCCAGCAGGCCGAGGAAGTCGTCGGGCTCGCGGAAGTATTCGGCGATGAAGCGCATCAGCCCGTAGCCGATCAGGAACACCGCCGAGACACGCCGTTCGCCGCAGTCCTTGCGTGCGTAGAGCCACAGCAGCGCGAACAGCAGTAGGCCCTCGAGCAGGAACTGGTAGACCTGCGAGGGATGGCGCGGCAGCATCGAGCCGCTCTGCGGGAACACCATGCCCCAGGGCAGGTCCGGGCTGCTGAAGCGGCCCCAGAGTTCGCCGTTGATGAAGTTGCCGACCCGTCCCGCGGCCAGCCCGGTCGGCACGCAGGGGGCGACGAAATCCATCACCTGCCAGAACGGCCGGGCGCGCGAACGCGCGAACCACACCATCGAGGCGATCACGCCGAGCAGCCCGCCATGAAAGCTCATGCCGCCCTGCCAGACGAACAGGATCTCGAGCGGATGCGTCAGGTAGTAGCCGGGCTTGTAGAACAGGCAGTAGCCGAGCCGGCCGCCGACGATCACGCCCATCACGCCGAGGAAAAGGATGTCCTCGACATCCTTGCGGGTCCAGGCGCCCGGGCCGGTGACCGAACGGAAGGGTTCGTGCCGAAGGCGGCGCGTGCCGAGAAAATAGAACAGCGCGAAGGCCGCCAGATAGGTCAGGCCATACCAATGGATGGCGACGGGGCCGATTTGTAGCGCGATGGGATTGATCTGCGGGTACATGAGCATGGGGAGATTGTGCCGCCCTCGCGAAGCCCGCCGCCGCGCGAGGCGTTCGGCGCGATACTCGCCGGCTACCAGAATCAGAATCCGACAGGACCACATGCAGGGCCACCGCCAAGTCATCGACTATCTCAAGCAGCTGGTTCGCGGCGAACTCGCCGCCCGCGACCAGTACTTCATCCATTCGCGCCTCTACGAGGACCAGGGCTTCGGCAGGCTGTACACGCGCCTCGACCACGAGATGCAGGAGGAAACCCAGCATGCCGACGCGCTGATCCGGCGMGTCCTGGTGCTCGGCGGCCTGCCCGACATGCGCCCGAAGGAATTCACGCCGGGCCTGAGCGTGACCGACATGCTGCGGAAGGACCTGGCGACCGAGTACGAGGTGCGCGAGGCGCTGCAGCAGGGCATCGCGCTGTGCGAAAGCGTCGGCGACTACGTCAGCCGCGACCTGCTGCTGGCGCAGTTGAAGGACACCGAGGAAGACCATGCATATTGGCTCGAGAAGCAGCTCGGCCAGATCGACAAGGTCGGCCTCGAGAACTACCTCCAGTCCCAAACCGAAGCCTGAGGGCGCTCAGCCGCCCTCCTCCTCCATGCGCTCGCGCACGAAGGYCACGAAGCGGTCCAGCGCCGGATGAGCCTCGTCCTGCTGCCAGACCAGGCTGGTTTCGCACAGCGGCACGGCGGGCTGCCGCTTCCTGCCGCGGGCACCCGCGGCGTCGGGCGTCCGATAGACCACGCCGGTACGGCGGAACTGCATCACGCTCTCGGGCACCCAGGCCAGACCCAGCCCGGCCGACACCAGGTTGACGATGGTCTGCATMTGGATCGCCTCCTGCGCCACCACCGGCAATCGGCCCGCCGCGTGGTAGAGCCCGAAGACCGCGTCGTGCAGCGACGGCGCGATGCGGCGCGGGAAGATCACCAGCGGCTCGCCGAGCACCGACTCCCACGGCAACTGCGGCGCCGCGGCCAACGGATGGTGCTCGGGCAGGGCCAGCATCAGCGGCTCGACCGCCACCCGCAGGTGGCTGAGGCCCGGTGGCGCGAAGCCCGGCGAATGCAGCATCAGGCCGGCATCGATGGCGCCGCGCTCCAGGTCCCGCAGCTGCACGTCACCGGTGGCCTCGACCAGTTCCAGGACCACCTGGGGGCTGTGCTCGCGGAACGCCCGCACCCAGCCCGGCAGCTGGTCGAAGCCAATGGTCGAGACGAAGGCCAGCCGGACCCGGCCGACCTCGCCGGCGGCTGCCGCGCGGGCCCGCTCCGGCAGCGCCTGCG
>NZ_JBFUIU010000253.1:0-11473 GCF_056401695.1 Variovorax sp. P4_D9 | reverse complement strand
GCGCTGGATGTAGCGGTAGACGCTCTCCTCGTCCTGGTGTTGCTGGCAGGCCTCGCGGATCAGCTGGTGGAGCCGGTCCTCCGGGACGGTCCGGAACACGTTCTGGAGAAAGCGATAGAAGGCATCGGATTGCCGCACGTCGCCGAAGACCTGATGGAATTCGGAACGCGGTGGCGAAGGCGGCGCACTTGCCGCGCCGCTGCCGCCCGAGCCCGTCCGGTGGTACTTGTTCCAGAGGACATTGGTGAACCTGAAGTCCGGATCCAGCTTCTCCTTGAGCGCGAGGTACTCCTTCGCTCGCGGGTAGGCGCGATGGAACTGCTCCGGGGTGCCATGGGGCTGGTAGGGTAGGTAGTAGGTGCCGCCGACCGACAGCACGGCGTCGATCAGCTCGCGCGTCCAGACGCCCACCCGGCTCTTCGCGTTCTCGCGCGTACGTTGCTTGTGGTAGAGCACGAAGGCGAAGGTCTCCCTCGGGGCCCAGCTCAAGAGGGTGTGGGAGTCGGGCATGGCATGCCGGATCGAGACGTTCAGCGCATTCACGCGGTGGCGCCGCAGCACGGCGGCCATCAGCGGCACGAATTGCTCCAGCTTCTCGACCGGCACGAAGTACTCCTGCAGCACATAGGTGCGGTCCTTGCGCGAGGGCGGCTCCAGTTCCGCGACGTCGTAGCCGGCCTCGTAGTTTCGCCAATGCACCTTCTTGCGGAGGTACAGCAGGGGGTCGATGAACTTCTCGCGGCGCTCCTTGCCGAAAGGCGTCTCGGAGATGGCCCACAGGAAGTACTGGTGCAGCGGATACGACTTCGCGAGCGGCTGCAGTCGCGCCGTCGTCGTGGCCGGCGCTTCGGTCTCGACCCAGGTCACCGAGCGCACCGTGGCGTAGTGCGGCGCGTACAGGTCGGCGTTGTGGAACACCGCGTTCGGGTTGTTCCGGATCTCGTTCTTGAAATGCGACCAATACTCCGCCAGCGGCATCACCTTGTCGACGCGCTGAACGCGTTTGTTCTCGGCCAGGTCGAGTTCGATCTCGACCACCACGCCCAGGCCGCCGTAGCCGCCGATGACGCCGAAGAACAGATCCGGGTTGAGCTCCCGGCTCGCGTGCCGAAGCTCGCCGTCATGCAGGGCCACCTCGATGCTGCGCACCGACAGCACCAGGGGTCCCAGCCCCACGTATCGACCGTGGCAGTTGACGCTCAGCGCACCGCCGACCGTGAAGTTGGCATAGGTCTGCATGATCTTGACCGCCATGCCATGCGGGTCGACGAACTTCTGGATGTCGCACCAGCGCACGCCGGGTTGCACGCGGATCGTCTTGTCGCCGGGCGAGAAGGCGACGATTCGATTCATCGAGCGCATGTCGAAGTGCAGGCTGCCGGGGCTCGCCGTCTGCCCGCCCATGCTGAAGCGACCGCCGCCGATGGAGACCGGTCCGGAGGTGCGGCGCAAGGCCTCGACGACATCCGCGGTGCAACTGGGTGCGACGATGGCCATGACCCGCACCGGGTTCAGTTGCGTGACGTCATTGACGATGTGATGGTTGGTCATTGCAGGGAAGCGTCGGCAGGAGAGGTCACGCGCAGGTAGTCGGCTCGCCGATCGGCAGGCGATCCGTAGCGCTCGGCGCCGGCGGCCGTGCCGCGAAATCCGCACTCCACGAGGAGGACGATGGCTCCGACGACAGGAACGGCGGCAAGCAGCAGCCACCCCGCCGACCGGCCGCGGTCATGAAGCCGGCGGCCCCAGACCGAGACCATGTGCGCCACGAGGGCCAGTGCCGGGATCAGGTCGAAGGGTGGGCCGAAATGCTGCTGCACCCCGATGCACAGCCAGAGACCGAGCGGCAGGAGTGTGCCGAATCGAAGCCAGAACGAGGTTCGACCGAGTCGACCTCGCAGAGAGAACTCTTGAAGCCAGGACTTCTTCATTTGCCTTGTGATCCATGGGAGGTCCGGTAGCGACCGGGGGCTGACGACCCGCATCCTACCGTGGGTGTATCGAAATGTGTTGAGCATCGCCGCCGCCCGGGTTACAGCTGCAATCCGCATCGGATCGATGGCAATCGCCAGGAAACGAGGGAAGCCGAAAGTCCCTCCCATGGCAAACGCGCCTGTGCTCCCTGTGCTCCCGAGCGACTGTGCACCGGCACCGGCGGCGTTGTGCCGAACAATGCCCCACACGGCCCAACAGTCCCAGAGTCTTCGAATGTCCCGCTTCAACTCCAACACGTGCGAAGTCGATCCTCCAGGCTCGACGGCTGCCGCGGTCCCAATCATCTACCCATGCAGTCGGAGGCTGAGGTGAGCGAACGGCTGGACCCGGCAGTTGCGGCGATACTCGCCGCGCTTCTTGAAGCTTATGATGACAAGAGCGGCCTCTCGGTCCCGCGCTTGCGCAAGCAGCTCGGGCTCCCGCTGAGCCTCGTGATGCGAACCCTCTCGGCGCTCATCGATGCGGAACTGGTGGAGCTGACGAGGTCGCAGGATCAGAATATTGCGCTGGCCCTGACCGACGCGGGTCTGGGCTTCGCACGCCGGCATCAGGGGCCGCGGATTGAAGCTCTACGACAGATTGTCCGATGAACTGGAGCGCGCCATCAGGGATGGCGTGCTGCGAGCGGGCGAGCGCCTGCCATCGATACGCGAGAGCTGCCGCGTCCGCCAACTCAGCGTCACCACCGTGTCGCGCGCCTACCTGCAACTGGAGAGCCGGGGCCTGATCGACAGCCGGCCGCAGTCGGGCTACTTCGTGCGCGCGCTCCGGGCCGAGGCGGTATCGGAGCCGATCGCAGCCTCGCAGCCGCCGGACGCCTCGAGCGATGTCGACGTCAGCCGGCTGGTGCTGACCACGCTGAAGTCGATCCGCTCCCGGTGCGCGGTGCCGCTGGGCTCGCCCTATCCCGACCCGACGCTCTTTCCCTGGCGTCGCGTCCATCATCAGATCGCCACGGTCGCGAAGCGCCACGACGTCGGGGCCGTGCTGGACGACCTGCCGCCCGGCAATCCCGAGCTGATCCGGCAGATCGCCCGGCGCCACCTCGAAACCGGGCTGGCCGCCGACCCCGGCGAGATCATCATCACGGCAGGCGCGACGGAGGCCATCAACCTCTGCCTGCAGGCGGTGGCCAAGCCCGGTGATGTCGTCGCGGTCGAGTCGCCCACCTATTACGCGATGCTGCACGCCATCGAGCGCATGGGCATGCGCGCCATCGAGGTGGCCACGCACCCCGACGAGGGCATCGACCTCGCGGCCCTGGCGCACGCGATCGAGCGGCACCCCGTCGCCGCCTGCATGGTCATGCCCAATTTCCAGAACCCACTCGGCTTCATTATGAGCGACGAGAAGAAGCGCGAGCTGGTGGCGCTCAGCGCGCGGCACGGGCTGCCGCTGATCGAGAACGGCGTCTATAACGAGCTGTACCACGGCGATGCGCCGCCCACCACGCTCAAGTCCTTCGACACGCAGGGCCTGGTGCTGCACTGCAACTCCTTCTCGAAGAGCCTGACGGCCGGCGTGCGCATCGGGTGGGCGCTGCCCGGGCGCTATCGCCAACAGGTCGAGAAACTGAAGTTCCTCAACACGCTGGCCACGCCCACGATGCCCCAGCTCGGCGTGGCCGAGTACCTGAAGAACGACGGCTTCGAGCACCATCTGCGGCGGCTGAGGCAGACGCTGGCGCAGCAGGCTGGCATCATGGGCTCGATGGTCAAGCGCTTCTTCCCCGAGCACACCCGCCTGTCCCGCCCGAAAGGCGGCTATGTGCTGTGGGTCGAGCTGGCGCCGCAGGTCGACACCATGGTGCTCTACCGCGAGGCGCTGGAGCGCGGCCTGACGATCGGGCCGGGCCGGATGTTCTCGACCGCCAACACCTACGGGCACTTCATGCGGCTGAACTACAGCTATCGGTGGTCGCCGGAGATCGAGGCGGCGGTGATCGAGCTGGGTCGGATGGCGGTGACGATGTCGGGCCGGGGCGTGCCATGACTGCGGATCTGCTGCTGTCGACGATGCTGGCTCGGCGCTCGGTGTCGCCGCGGCTTCTGGGGCTGCCGGCGCCGAGCGAGGCGCAGCTCGGATTGATGGTGGATGCGGCGCTGCGCGCACCGGACCACGGCCGCATGCTGCCCTGGCGGCTGATCGATTTCGCGGCCACGCAGCGGGAAGCGCTGGCGCAGCTCTTCGAGGACGAGAAGCGCCGCCGGACGCCCGATGCCACGCCCCAGGACATCGAGCGCGCCCGCGCCCATGCGACGCAGATGCCGACGATGCTGGCCTTCGTCGTGCGGCCCGAGTCCGATGCCAAGGTGCCTGTCCATGAACAATGGCTGGGCGCGGGCGCAGCGCTGGGCCAGCTGCTGCTGGCGGCCCATGCGATGGGCTTCGGCGCCATCGTGCTCAGCGGGGGGCGCTGCAGGGACGCGATCCTGCGCGAGGCGCTTGGCATCGCGCCCGCGGAGACGCTGGCCGGGTTCGTCAGCATCGGAACGATCGTTTCGCCACCGCCGCCCGCGCTGCGGACGGAACGGGAGCGCGTCCTGTCGAACTGGAAGCCCCGGCCGGCATGACTACATGAGCAGCTCCCGCGCCAGATCGACGAACGCGCGCAGCTTGGGCGCCTGCGACGCGCGCCTCGGAAAGTACAAGAACAGACCCGGCTCCTCGTAGGCCGATCGGGGTAGCAACTGCCGAAGCCGTCCATCGCGAATCTCCGCGCGCACCAGCGGTTCGAACAGGTACGCGATGCCCACGCCGGCCAGCGCGAGCTCTTTGGCGTACAACGCATCGGTCACGCGCACTGAGCCCGGCACCTCGACGGACACCTGCGCGCCCCGCTCGCGCAGATCCCACGCGTACACGCCGCCCGAAGTCACGAAGCGATAGCCGATGCAGTTGTGCTTCGCGAGCGCCGCGATGTTGCGCGGTTCGCCGGCCCGCGAGAGGTACGCCGGCGACGCCACCATGATGGCGTCGAACGGCGGCGTGAGCCGCACCGCCACCATGCCCTGAGCCACCGTGTGGCCGAGGCGCACGCCCGCGTCGTAGCCGGCGGCGACGATGTCGATCAGCCCATCGTCGGAGCTGACCTCGACCACGAGTTCGGGATGGCGCCGCGCCATTTCCGTCACCAGCGGCGTCATGGCGAGCGGTAGCGCCACATGCGGTGCGTTGATGCGCAGCAGGCCGCCCACGCGCCCGCTCGCGGCGCCGAAAGCATCGACCGCGTCCGAGATCTCGCCCATCGCCGGCGCCAGCAGGCCGATGAAGGCCGTGCCGGCCTCGGTGATCCGGACACTGCGCGTGGTGCGCGCGAACAGCGGCTGGCCGAGCTGGTCTTCGACCGCGCGCACCGCATGGCTCACGGCCGATGCGCTCATGCCCAGTTCGGCCGCCGCCGCCGCGAAGCCGCCGCGGCGATGCACCGCGAGAACGATCGCGAGATGGGGCAGAAGCGCTCGATCCATTCATGCATCGTATCGCACAGTGTTTTCGACTCGAACCATCTAGTCGCCGAATCGAATTGCCGCGAAAGTCACGCCATGCCGCGACGAAACCCGTCGCACCCACAGCGCCCCGAAGGAGATCGACCATGACCGCATCCACGCCTCAGACCTGGTTCATCACCGGCGCCGCTTCGGGCTTCGGCCGCGCCTTCGCCGAGCATGCGCTGGCGCAAGGCCACAACGTGGTCGCCACCGCGCGCGGCACCGACCGCCTCGCCGGGCTGGTCGCCCTCGCGCCCGGCCGGGTGCTCGCCGCCGCGCTCGACGTCGACGTGCCCGGCGCCGCCGACGTTGCCGTGCAGGCCGCGGTCGCGCGCTTCGGCCGCATCGACGTGCTCATCAACAACGCGGGCTACGGCGTGGTGGGTGCGCTCGAAGAGACCGCCGACGCCGACTTGCGCGCGCTCATGAACACCAACTTCTTCGGCGCGATGGCCGTCACGCGCGCCGCGCTGCCGGTGTTTCGTGCGCAGCGATCGGGCGCCATCGTCAACATCTCGAGCCTGGGTGGCCAGCTCTCGTTTGCGGGGTTCAGCGCCTACTCGGCCTCGAAGTTCGCGCTCGAAGGCGCGTCCGAAGCGCTGGCGCAGGAGGTCGCGCCCTTCGGCATCAAGGTGCTGATCGTCGAACCCGGCCAGTTCCGCACCCAGCTGGGCGGCAGCAGCATGCGCCACATGCCGGCGATCGAGGCCTACCAGCCCATCGTCGGACCGACGCGCGAGTTCGTGCATGCGATGCACAACACGCAGCCGGGCGATCCACGCAAGGCTGGCGCGGCGATCGAAGCGGCGTTGAATGCCGAGCGCACGCCCTTGCGGCTGCAACTTGGCGGCGATTCCGTCGATGCGATCCGGGCCCACGCCGAAGCGCTGCTCGCCGAGACTGCGGCTTGGGAAGCGGTGAGTCAAAGCACCGATTTCGACCCGGCCTGACCGCGCGATCAGCCCTGGCTCACCGTGTAGTCGACAAAGCTGTCGCTGCGGCAGAAGCTCGCCAATGTCATCCCGGCCTGCCGCGCGATCCGGATCGCCAGCGAGCTCGGCGCCGACACCGTCGCCAGCATCGGCACATTGACGCGCGCCGCCTTGCGCACCAGCTCGTAGCTGGCCCTGCTCGACAGGAAGACAAAGCCGTCATCGAGCGGCAAACGCGCCAGGGCGCGCTCGCCGACCAGCTTGTCGAGCGCGTTGTGTCGCCCCACATCCTCCACGGCCATCAGGACCTCCCCTTGCGGGCTGCACCAGGCGGCGGCGTGCAGCGCGCCCGTGAGCCGGGTCAGGGCCTGGAATCCGGGCAACTCCTCCGACGCCCGCCGGATGCTCTCTGCAGTGGGCTTCACCGCGACAGCGGAGCGCACGACCGGCTCCGGCACGAGGTCGAGCAGCCCGAGGCTCTCGATGCCGCAGACGCCGCAGCCAGTGCGGCCGGCGAGGGATCGGCGCCGGGCTTTCAGGCCCTGGAAGGCCTGTTGGACCACCGTCAGCTGAACCTCTGCGCTGTCCTCGTGCATCGACACCTCGAGATCGACGATCTCGCTGCGGCCGCGCACCAGCCCCTCGGTCAACGCGAAGCCGACGGCCAGTGCTTCGAGGTCGCGCGGCGTGGCCATCATCACCGCATGGGAGATGCCGTTGAAGACCAGCGCGACGGGCCATTCCTGAGCCACCCGGTCGGTGGCGAGAGCCTGTGCGGCATTGCGATGGCGCGCCACGCCGACTTCGACGTAGCCCTCGGGTTCGTTCAGATCGAGCATGGAAATCTTCCGGGTCAGGTAAGCACGTGCCGCAGGTCCGGCGCCAGAGGCTCGGGCACCGGCTTGCCGGTCAGTTCCAGCAGGGATCGCTCGATGTTGAGGCACATCGCATCGAGCGCGAGGTCGTTGGGCGCGGTGCCGAAAGGCTCGGCGATCTCGTCGGCGATCTCTTCCAGTGCCAGCAAGGTGTAGGCGACGAAGACACCGACGAAGGGCGTCGCCTCGTGCAGGATGTCGGCCAGGCCGAAGGGCAGCAGCACGCAGTAGACGAAGACCGTGCGATGCAGCAGCACGCCGTAGGAAAAGGGGAACGGCGTGCTGGCGATGCGCTCGCAGCCGCCCACCACATCGGACATGCGCGAAAGCTGGGCGTCGAACATCCACTGCCGCTGCATGCCTTGCGCGCCGCCGTCATCGAGCCCCGCGAGCATGCGGCGCAACTCGTCGAGGATCGCAATCGGACGGAACTGCTTGCCGCGCAGCGCGGCGTTCTCGCGCGCGCCCAGCAGCGGTAGCGGCTCGTCGGCATCGGCGCGGCGCAGCTGCCGGTTGAGCGCATAGGCGAAGGCGCCCACGTGCCGCGCCACGGCGTCGCGGCTGAACTGTCCGTCCGACAGCGGCAGGTAGCAGATGACCTGCGACATCAGCGTGCGCGAAGCGATCGTGAGTTCGCCCCACAGCTGGCGCGCCTCCCAGTAGCGCGCGTAGCTGACGTTGGTGCGAAAGGCGAGGAACACGGCCAGGGTCACGCCCACGAGCGTGAACGATGTCGCCACCCGTTCGCCCAGGATCCGTCCGTCGGACTTCCAGGCGATCAGGCTCACCAGCAGCATGAAAGCCAGTTGCGGCAGGATCGAGCGCAGCACCGATCCGTGCCAGACGAAGAGCATGCGAAGCCAGTGCTCGCGCGGCCGGACGATCATGCGCGGCTTCCCTTACGCGGCCAGTGCGCCAGCTGCCGCGGCCGAGCGCCGCAGCAGCACCGGCACCGATTTGGAGGTCGGCGTGCCCGACACCTCGGCCAGGCTGTCCAGCGGCACCAGCGGGTTGGTCTCCGGGTAGTAGCCGGCAATGCAGCCGCGCGGGATGTCGTACTCGACCAGCAGGAAGCGGTCGGCGCGGCGCTCGATGCCGTCCTCCCAGACGCTGAAGAGGTCGACCCATTCGCCGGCTTCGAAGCCCAGCATCTTCAGGTCGTCGCGGTGCACGAACACCACGCGGCGCTGGCCGAACACGCCGCGGTAGCGGTCGTTCAGGCCGTACACCGTGGTGTTGTACTGGTCGTGGGAGCGCGTGGTCATGAGCACCATCAACTGCTCGCCGTACTGGCGGCGTGCGCGGTGCAGGGGCGTGTCGGACGCCAGGGTGCTGACCACGAACTGCGCCTTCCTGGTCTCGGTCTCCCAGACGCGTTCGCGCGAGGCCACGCCGATATGGAAGCCGCCGGGCACGGCGACGCGGGCGTTGAAGTCGTCGAAACCCGCGACGCCCAGCGCGATGGCGTCGCGGATGCGAGCGTAGTCGCGCGACAGCGCGAGCCAGTCGACCGGCCGCGGGCCGAGCGTGGCGTCGGCGATGCCGGCCACGATGGCGGTCTCGGAGCGCAGATGCTCCGAGGCCGGGCTGTTGATGCCATAGGAGATGTGGACCATGCACACCGAATCTTCCACCGTCACGCCCTGGGCCACGCCGTCCTGCATGTCGATCTCGGTGCGCCCGAGCACCGGAAGAATGAGCGCCTGGCGGCCGTGCACCAGGTGGCTGCGGTTCAGCTTGGTCGCCAGGTGCACGGTCAGCTCGCAGTTGCGCAGGCCCTCCCAGGTGCGCTGCGTATCCGGCGTGGCCATCGCGAAATTGCCGCCCAACGCGAACAGCACCTTGATGCGGCCGTCGCGCATCGCGTGGATGGTCTCCACCACATCGAAGCCATGCCGGCGCGGCGGCTCGAAGCCGAAGGCGCCGGCCAGCCGGTCGAGGAAGGCCGGGCACGGCTGGTTCTCGATGCCCACGGTGCGGTTGCCCTGCACGTTCGAATGGCCGCGCACCGGCAGCAGGCCGGCCCCGGGCCGGCCGATGTTGCCGCGCATCATCATCAGGTTCGACAGCATCTGGATCGTCTGCACGGAGTTCCTGTGCTGGGTCAGGCCCATGCCCCAGGTCGAGATCACGGCCTTGCCGCGGATGTAGATCTCGGCGAGGTGTTCAATCTCCTCCCTCGCCACGCCGGACTCGGCGACCAGCTCATCCCAGGACTGGCGGCGCAGGTCCTCGGCGAAGCGCTCGAAGCCGCTGCAGTGCTCGGCGATGAAGGCCACGTCGAGAATGCGCGGCGAGCCCTGGCGCAGCGCGATGTCGTCGCGTTCCAGCACATGCTTGGCGACGCCCTTGATCAGGGCCTGGTCGCCGCCGAGCTTCGGCCGCACGAAGACGGAGGCGATCCTGGTGCTGCCCATGGTCATCATCTCGACCGGGCTTTGCGGGTTGGTGAAGCGCTCCAGCCCGCGCTCGCGCAGCGGATTGATGGCCACGATGGTCACGCCGCGCCGGGCGCAGTCGCGCAGCTCGCCGAGCATGCGAGGATGGTTGGTCGCAGGGTTCTGGCCGAACAGGAAGAGGGTGTCGCAGCGCTCCATGTCGTCCAGCGTCACGGTGGCCTTGCCAACGCCCACCGTGCCCGGGAGGCCTCGGCTGGTGGACTCATGGCACATGTTCGAGCAGTCGGGGAAGTTGTTGGTGCCGTAGGCGCGCACGAAGAGCTGGTAGAGAAAGGCTGCTTCGTTGCTGGCCCGGCCCGAGGTATAGAACGCGGCTTCGTCGGGGCTTGCCAGCTTCCTCAGAAGCCGCGCCACCAGCGCATAGGCGGCGTCCCAGGCGATCGGCTTGTAGGTGTCCGTCGCGGCGTCGAAGACCATCGGCTCGGTCAGGCGGCCGTGTTCTTCCAGCTCGTAATCCGACTCCTCGAGCAGGCTGGCCACCGTGCGGCCGGCGAAAAAGGCCGGCGTCGCCCGCTTGCCGGTGGCCTCGGCCGCGACGGCCTTGACGCCGTTCTCGCAGAACTCGAAGGTCGAGGCATGCTCCCGGTCCGGCCACGCGCAGCCGGGGCAGTCGAAGCCGTCGGGCTGGTTCTGCTTGAAAAGGGTCTTGTACCGGGTGCCGGGAACGCGCTCCTTCAGCAGCGTGAGGGCCACCTGCTTTATGGCGCCCCAGCCCGCGGCGGCGTGAGTATAGGTCTCGATTCTGGCTCTCGGGTCGTTGCTTGGCACGGGATCTCCTGGGGATGCTTCAGGGAGTGGGAAGTCTAGAAGCGCCGTCCCCGGCGCCACGAGCACAGATCCGGCGCAATGGGTGAAGCACAGTTGGTGCTGCCGGCGCTTCCCTGTCTCGGTGGCTCCATCGTCGAAGCCCCGACTTGCGCGTCTATTGCAGCCGCGCGCCGGGCTTTGCGCTTGCAACACCGGGTGTTTCAATCGAAGCGAACGTCGGCAATCCAGTTGCGTCGCCTGCGGGCAAGCCGCAGCTCCACGCTTTCTCCTTCGAACGAAACGGGCGCTGGGCGAAGGAGGGAGGGCGCCACGTTGTTGAAGGTGTTGACGTTCACGACGGCATAGAGCTGACCGTCGAGCGAACTCGTGACCAAGGGGACGACGCCACATCGCGCACACACATAAAACTGCGCGGTGCGGGTTCCGAAGAAGTAATTGGAGACCAGCGACGGGTCGGCCATCTCCACGCTGAGCACCCCGCCGGGATTGGAGGTCCAGACGCCGCCGTGCTTGGTGCAGAACGAGCAGTTGCAGGCACGCGCCGGAATCTCGGAAGGCGCGGGCTCCCAGCTGAGCTCGAAGGAAATGTTGCCGCAGTGGCAGCCGCCTGTGATGACCATGGTGTCCTCCAATGCCTCGACAGCCTAGGGGCCGGTTCGCAGATCGCCCGACCCGGCGCGCGTCACGCTCGCGGCACGCTGCCGAGCGCAGACGTGAAGAGCCGCTTGCCGCGCGAGCGCAGCAGCGTCACCAGCCGTTGCGCCGCGGGCGACAGGTAGCCTTCCTTGCGATAGGTGACCCCGAGGTGGCGTCGCAGCGTCGTCTCCTTCAATGGTACTTCGCGCAGCACGCTGGCCGCCCCGCTCGCGTTCAGCGTGTGTCGCGACAGGAAGCTCAGCAGGTGCGTGCGCGCGATCAGGCGCGGCAGCAGCGGAATCGAGTTGGCGTCGATC
>NZ_JBFUIU010000252.1:0-11489 GCF_056401695.1 Variovorax sp. P4_D9 | reverse complement strand
GCTTTGTAGCTTTGTAACAGCCCGATGTGCCAGCCCTCAAGCACTCGCCCGAGCAGCCAGCGAATCCATTGGGCTGCGAACGGCGCCGCCACCGACCTTGAGCACGTGCGTGTAGCTCGTCGCTACGTCGGCATGCCCCAGTAGCTCCTGAACGGTGCGGATGTCGTAGCCGGCTTGGAGCAAATGGGTCGCGAAGGCATGACGCAGGGTGTGCGGCGTGGCCGGTTTGGTAATGCCGGCAGCGGTCACCGCCCGTTTGAATGCACGCTGGAAGGTCTGGTCATACAGATGATGGCGCCTGACCACGCCGCTTCGAGGGTCGGTGGAGTGCTCGGCCTGGGGAAACACCCAGAACCATGCCCACGACGCACCGGCCCTCGGATACTTGCGGTCAAGGGCGTCTGGCATGAAGACGCCGCCGCTTCCGGCCTCCTGGTCTCTCGTCCACACCGAGCGAGCTGAATTGAGCTGCAAGCGCAGCCCATGGACCAGGCTCTGCGGCAGCATCACTAGCCGGTCCTTGCCGCCTTTGCCCTCACGAACGATGACGGCGGCGTGATCGAAGTCCAGATCCTTCACCCGCAGCTACAGCGCCTCGGCAATCCGCATGCCGGTGCCATACAGCAACTGTGCGAGGAGCCGATGGGTTCCCTCCATGTGGTCCAAGACAGCCAGCACCTCGGCTTGGCTCAGGACCACCGGCAGGCGTCGCTTGATCTGCGGGCGTCCGATGCCAGCCATCCAGGGCAACGCCATGCCCAGCACCTTGCCGTAGAGGAACAGCAATGCCGATAACGCCTGGCGATGCGTTGAGACTGCGACCTCGCGATCGTTCGAGAGCCAGCTCAGGTACGCCTCCACCTCCGGTCCGCCCATGTCGGCGATCGGCGTAATCAGGCCACTTCAGAGTCGGCGTATTCCGGCCACCTGAGGCCAGGCGACGGCGTGCTGGGAGTCGGCATATATCGGCCAGCGCAGAGTCGGCATATACCGGCCACTGCGTAGTCGGCGTAATCCGGCCACCAGCAGCGCCGAAGGCGTCTCGAAGCTTCGTTTATCCACGCGGTACCTTCCGGGCTTTTTGCTCAGGAGGTGACCGTCGTGGGTCGCAGGAGAATCGAGATGTTCCAGTACCGACAAGTGCTCGTGCGGCTGCGCGCGGGCGATTCCGTGCGCGAGATCGCGCGCTCTGGCCTCATGGGTCGCGACAAGCTTGGCGAGCTGCGAGCCGTGGCTCAGCAGCAAGGCTGGCTCGACGTCAGTGCCGAGGTGCCCGGCGACGAGGCCATCGCCACGGCGCTCGGTCAAGGCCGGCGAGTGGCCAGCTCCACCATCTCCAGCGTCCAGCCACACCGCGATGTGGTCAAGCGCTGGCACGAGGCGGGCGTGCAGGGCCGTGCCATCCACGCAGCACTCAAGCGAGAGCACGCCTACGGCGGCAGCTACTCGGCCGTCGTGCGCATGCTGCGCCAGCTGCGCGGCGAGCAGCCGCCCGAGGTCACGGTGCGGTTGAGCTTCGCTCCCGGCGAAGCCGCCCAGGTCGACTTCGGCGCCGGCCCCGTGCTCACCCACCCCGACGGCAAGCCGCGGCGCACCTGGGCCTTCGTCATGACGTTGTGCTACAGCCGCCACCAGTACGTCGAATTCGTATGGGACCAGAGCTCGGCCACCTGGCTGGGCTGCCACCGTCGTGCCTTCGAGTGGTTCGACGGGGTTCCCGAGCGCGTGACCATCGACAACGCCAAGTGCGCCATCGTCAAGGCTTGCAGCCACGACCCGTTGGTACAACGCGCCTATGCCGAATGCGCCGAGGGCTACGGCTTCAAAATCGACGCCTGCCCTCCACGGGATCCGCAAAAGAAAGGYGTCGTCGAAGCGGGGGTCAAATACATCAAAGGCAACTTCCTGCCCACGCGGACCTTCCGCGATCTGGGCGACTTGAACGCACAAGCGCGGCAGTGGGTCATGCAAGAAGCTGGCACCCGCATGCACGGCACCACGCGCGAGCAGCCGCTGTCGCTGTATGCGCTGGAGCGGCCCCTGCTGCGCAGGCTACCTGGCGTCACGCCGGACCTTGGCACCTGGCACCGTGTGGTSCTGCATCGCGACTGTCACGTTCAGCACGATCGYGCGTTCTACTCGGCGCCCTTCTCCCTGGTGGGCCAGACGCTGTGGCTTCGTGCCACCGACACCGTGGTGGCGCTGTACCAGGACTACCGGCATCTGGCGACCCATCCGAGGGCGCTTCGCGCGGGCCAGCGCGTGACCATATTCGATCACCTGCCGCCCGAGGCGCGCAACTTCTTCGAGCGCGACCGGCGCTGGTGCGCGACGCAAGCGCAGGCGGTCGGGCCGCGCTGCACCGAACTGGTGGACAGGTTGCTGGGCGACCGCATTGCCGAGCGGCTGCGCGCCGCACAAGGAATTCTCTCCATGGGCAAGCGTTATGGAGCGGCCCGACTGGAGGCCGCGTGCGACAGGGCGCTGGCGCACAACAGTCCTCACTACCGCACCGTCAAGACGATTCTGTCCACCGGCGCCGACCAGCAGCCGCTGATCGATACGCAGACCCCCGCGGCCTACGCCCGTGCGCGCTTCACGCGCAGCGCGGCCGACCTGTTCGGCGCCGAGYCGACCACGCTTCATYGACCCAGCCAGGAGGAGASCACCACCCAACGRCGASYACCCCTCWACACAAMCCCCCGATCCACCCTCACGAGAAACGCAATACCTTGAACACCAACCCCATCAACCCCAGTCCCGAACTGGCCCCGCAATTGAAGCTCCTGCGGCTCTCGGGCTTCCTGGATTCGCTCGAATCGCGCAACCGTCAAGCCATCCAGGGCAAGCTGGCCTACACCGAGTTCCTGGCCATGCTCGTGGGCGACGAGGTCGCCCGGCGCGAGGGCAAGAAGTTCTCCATGCGCCTGCGCCGCGCTCAGTTCCGCGCCACCAAAACGCTCGATCAGTTCGACTTCGAGCGGCTGCCCAAGCTCAACCGCGCGCTCGTCCACGATCTGGCCACCGGGCGCTACCTGCAGGAGAAGGCGCCGGTGCTGATCGTCGGGCCCAGCGGCATCGGCAAAAGCCATTTAGCCCAGGCGCTCGGGCACTGTGCGGTGCGCCAGGGCGTAGACGTGGTCTTCACCACCTGCTCGAGCTTGACGCAAAGCCTGAACGCCGCGCGCGCCACCGGTGTCTATGACCGCAAGCTGGCCACGCTGTCGCGCGTGAGCCTCCTGATCATTGACGACTTCGGCCTGAAGCCAATGCGCGCGCCGGCCGATGAAGATCTGCACGACCTGATCGCCGAGCGCTACGAGCGCTGCGCCACCATCGTTACGAGCAATCTCGAATGCGCTGCAGCGCATTCGAGATTTAATGCGCCCAAGATTGTTATGCAGACTCCCCTCCCCGAGAGCCTGACTCTTGCTCTACTTCGAACGATTTTCGCGCCGCATAAAAGAAGGTGATGTCAGCGAGGCGATCAACTTGTCGCTGGCGCGGAAGCGCCCCGATCTGAGATGCGGAGCAGTGTTGGCGTTGAGGGCCTCGAGCTTGATGGACGGATCAGCGCGCGTGTAGATCTCGGTCGTTTGCATGTTGACATGTCCGAGCCACAGCGACACCTTTCGAAGATCTTTGGTCGCGTCCAAGATGGCCAGGGCACAGCTGTGCCTCAAGACGTGAGGAGATATACGCTTCTCATTCAAAGAGGGACATCGCTCGCCCGCGATGCGGACGTACTTCTCCAGGATGTACTCGAAGCCTGACCGGGTCATCGGCTCACGCCTCGCATTTACGAAGAGCTCCGGAGCTTGAGCTGGGCCTCGTACAGCCAACCAGGCGCGCAACGCCACGGTGGTCACTTTCCACAATGGCAAGCAGCGCTCCCTACGACCCTTGCCATGAACAAGAATGCTGGCCTGTGGAGTCAGCGACAGGTCGTCGAGGCGAAGGCCGGTGAGCTCAGAAACGCGCAGTCCGGCCGCGAAGCACAGATGCAGCATTGCACGATCTCGGATGCCCGGCCAGTCAATTGGCTGCGGAGCGTCGAGCAAGGCCTGAATCTCATCCCTGCCGAGGTGCCGCACCAATCGCGAATCCGTCTTCTTCATGGGTATTGCGAGGACCCGTTGAATCTGCTCAAGAGCCGACGGAATCCGGTATTCCATGAAGTGCATGAACGACTTGATTGCAGCCAGACGAACGTTCCGTGAGCTGGCGCCGTTCGCGCGATTGGTCTCCAGGTTACGAAGGAAGCCAACCACCAATGGAGCGTCGATTTGTTCGAACGTCATCCTTGATGGCGCCACCCGCAGACGATTGCTCGCAAACTCCAAGAGCAGCCTGAAGGCGTAGGCATACGAATCACTGGTGTTCACGCTCACGCGTCGTTCGAGAGTCAGGCGCTCGTTGAAGAACGCCGTCACATGCGGGGCGAGCGAAGTCATACCCAACCTCCGGCGACGTGCATCTCGCAACGCTCAGCAATGCTGCGCATGAGCTCTGGCACTGCTTCAAGGTACCAGTACGTGTCGGCCGCCTTGGTGTGTCCCAAGTAGGTTGAGAGCATCAACAAATGCTTCGTGATGTGATCTCGCCCGTCTGGACAGGTCTGTAGCGCGCGAACCGCAAAGGCGTGTCTGAGTGAATGTGGCGTCGCTCGACGATTCCCTCGTCCTCGAGGCAACCCCATCTTTGCTGCCACCGTTCGGAAGGCACAGTCAACGTCGGCCGATAGCAGCGGCTTACGACGCAGCGAGATAAATACGTGATCGTCGAAGGGTGCATACGGACGTCGGTCCTGCAGGTAACGCTCCAAGCCAGCGCGAGCACTCTCATGCAATGGGACCAGTCGGCTCTTTCTAAACTTCGTGTCGCGGATCAGCAGGCCATCTGCCGCGAGGTCGGCGTATCGCAATCGAATGGCCTCTGAGACGCGAAGCCCTGTACACGACAGCAGCGCGAACAGCGTGCTGTAGGTCTTCCTTCGCAAAGTGCGGTAGCCCGACTGGGCGGCCAACCGGATGAGTTCGGCGATCTGCTCATCGGAGAGGATGTACGGAGTCGGCCGAGGCCGACTTGCACTGCCGAAGATCTTGGGTGGGATTTGGTGGCGTGTATCTTCGGCGCGCAGATATCGAGCCAACCGCTCGACGTCTCCCAACCGGCGGGCCCGTTGATGAATCGACGGAACCTTTGCCGCCCAATCTATGGCCGTCTGAGACTTGACCCAACGCTGGCCCAGTCCATCCGCATACGCTGCGAAGCCTCTCAAGTTGAAGCTTGTGGTTCTGATGTGGAAGCCAGCGGCTCGTCGCTCTGACAGATAGGATTCAACGGCCCGGCTTAGCATGGTGCCACCTCCGGCCACGGTTGGGCAATCTGCTGCAGCGAGGTGACATCAACCTTGGCATAGATTTGCGTGGTCTCCACGCTCCTGTGCCGAAGCAGATCCGCGATCTCTTGCAGCGACGCGCCTTGCCGCAACATGGAACTGGCAACAGAATGACGCAGGAGATGCGCCGCACCTCGGCCCGGCTTGGAAACCCCGGCACGACATATGGCTCTGTCGACAAGCACCGAAACGGCGGCGTGCGACCTCAGGCCTCTGAACGGGGCACGAGAGCGAAGGAAGAGTTCATCAACGCAATTCGCAGGCCGCCCGTGCTGCAGGTAGTCCACGATCGCTTGCCCGACCTCTTGACTCAGGGGCAGCTGTGTTTGCCGGCGGCTCTTCCCGCAGACCTGAATTGTTGCTTCCTTCCAGTCGATGTCCTGCAAGCGCGATTGCACGATATCGCCCGCCCGCAGTCCCAATCGAGCAAGCAACAGAAGAATGGCTCGGTCCCGCTTGCCCACCGGTGACGACAAGTCGCACGACGCAATGATGCGTTCAACATCTGCTGGTGCAAGGACTCGCGGCAGCGAACTGAGGCGCCAATGGGCCAGCTTGGGGATGGCGCCCAACAATACAGACGAGCATCGACCATCGGCGATCAAGAAGCGAAGGAACATCCGCAGCCCAGTCGTGCAGTGATTTGCCGCTGCCCAACCTACCTTCTGACTTCGCTCCATAACGAACTGGCGCAAAAAGCGCGCGGTCAACTTCCTGGGATCCTCGTCGATGAGACGGATCAATTCTCGAATCGGCCTTCCGTAGTTGGACAGCGTTCCATCGGCCGAGCCGCGTTGGTCTCTCATCCACTGACAGAACGACTTGAACAACTCCGACTCCGCAGCGACTGCCTCGGCGAGGCGGATGGCAGCGCCTTCCGCGCCATGCAGATTCGCGAGGAACAAGCGTGCTCCGGTGAGAATCTCTACGCGAGCCGCGCAGTAGAACCGACCGCAGCGGCATCGGCAGAGATGCCTATCGAAGCGCTCGAGATCGGGGCCATCTAAACCGTCGACCGATAGATTATTGCGGAGCGCCCAGTGAACGATGTGCTCCGCGGACCGAATGTGCCGACGGGCTGAGATCTTCGAATAGCCACTTCGGAACAAGTAGCCGGCGAAATCTTCAAGCAGCGGGCCCGATGGACCCTCGTGAATCGCGTACATCCGCGCCGACTCGCTAAAGAACTTTGAGAGCATGACGACCTCCATGTTGACAGGGGAGGCATGCCACTTTATGCGGAGTCGCGTCGCGTCGACCGCCGGGCACACGCCCAGCAAGAACAGGGTTGCATTGCGCGGTGAGTTCGCTCAACTCAGCGTAAAAACTGGCTCCGCATTAAATCTCGACTTCGACGAATGGGATCAGGCGTTTGCGACCAATCAGCTGCTGGCCTYGGCCACGCTGGATCGGTTGCGCCACAACGCCTATTGCCTTGAACTCGATGGGCCGTCGTATCGCGATCCGAAGGTCGCTCCGACATCCAGAAAGACACCCCAGAAGGGCTCCGAAAACACGTCAAAATAGCACCGTCAATGGGTGCTTCGAGATGCCCTTCGGCGCCACGCCAAGTGGCCGGTATATGCCGACTCCGGGTGGCCGGATTACGCCGACTCGCGACACCGCGCCGTCGAAACGCGAGGAGGCCCACGATGGCTGGCCTGCTCACGCAGTTCACGCCGACTCATGCAGACGCCATCGTCTGCGAGCCTCCTGCAGCCTTGCGCCGCGAATTCGACATGCCCAGGGAAATGCTTGTCATGGGAGCGCGATCGCGGAACCCCTCGTCATCAGTCAGCCCGGCCCCGAGGAGAGCAGGTCATCGCTGTCCCGCTCCGGGGTCGGCCGCTGGCATGCTCATTGTCCGCAGCGCCCTGTAGTTTGGATGGACGTGCCCACACGCACCGCCTACGTCATGGCCATCGTCACGCCCGCGGAGCGCAGCGCCGCTGCGAGCTTCACGGCTGAGCTGCGCAGCCTGGCGGCACGGATCAGCCCGACGCTGAGCGGAGCGATGTTCGCCGCTGGGTGGATCTCGATGCCGCTGATCGCATGCGGCCAGCCGGGTCGTCGGGTATCCACGGGCGTTGATATTTCTTGATGATGGCCAGCATCATGTTTATGCACATTCCCGCGCTACGGGGAGGTTTTCTGGCGTTGCTCGCCGCGACCTTGTTCGATATCAGCACGCCGCTGGTTCAGCTCGCCGGTAGCGGGCTGGGCGCTGTGAAACGCGCAGATGAGGGCCTAGACCGATTGAAGCGGACCCATCGTGCGAGTAGCTGCTTAGCTGGCCGGGGTCCGTCGCCCCTGGGCTCGTCGACGCAAGCTGAAGCTGGAGGACCTGCAAGACGCTAGCTGGGTGCTGCCGCCCCTGGACAGTCCGGTACGCCGTTATATTGATGCGTCATTTGCGGCGCACGGACTGGCGCCACCCGTGGCGCGGGTTTCGACCTCGACGCCGCTGTGCCATCAGCTGCTCGCCACCGGTCGATACCTCGCGATTCTTCCGCGTGAAGCATCCCGCATGGCCCGCGACCTACCCATCAAGCCGTTGGCCATCGACTTCCCGTTCGATTGGGATCCTGACGTTGAAGAACCGGACGCTGAGCCCACTTGCCCACCTGTTCATCGACGCCGCGAGGGTATCCGCAAGAGCCGCTTCATTGCGCGCGCCGCCTGAAATCGCTCAGAAGCTGCGGGTCGTAGCGGGCACAGTGGTCAGGATAATCTCTCCCGTGGCCGAGTCAAGTTCGACGAGAGCAACTGGTCGTCGTACAGCCATTGCCGGGCGAGGGCAAAGACAGCAGGCACTCGGAGGCTTGCTGCAAGTGACCGAACAAGGTGCCGCCCGACGATGCGAGCAAAAGTGCGTGAGGCGAATTTATGGGGCCGTCAGCTGATCGACCATTGACTTAATAGCGGTCAATTGCACGCCGCCACGCACCTGAAAGTTCAGACCGCTGTAGCCCCACCAGTCCCAGCAGCCCTCAGGGTTGCTTGGAAACACAGCACTGGTGACCACCTGCGGGTACAAAACGATCAGACGGTTGGAATCGGCCCATCGGTTGTAGCCGACCGACGAATAAACATCGCTGCCGACGCTTTGCGCGCCCTGCTTGCAGCCGTGGAAGACAACGTGCACTCCGCAATGGCTCGCATCGGTCACGCAGGACTTCGGTATGTAGACGAAGCCAACCGTATCCAGGCTCGAGCCGACGCTCGCGAAGGGCGTTTGGTCGAATGGACGAACTGTTGACGACAGCGCAGTCGCCGGCGGGCTCAGTGGGCCGTAGATGTGCTGCAGGATGGCCTTTGGCTGGTCGTATGCGATACGCCGATCTGGGCATTGGTCGATGTACGGCGTGCCATTGGTTCCACAGGCATTGCCGAATGCCGCCGCGATGAATGCATGGCCAGCTGGGAACTTGTTGACATAAGCGAGATTCTTGGGCGTCACGCCCGCGGCGACGAAGAAATCGCGGGTAGCCGCCACGACTTCGGGATGGACGACCTGGTCCTTGGTGCCGCCGAATACGTAGACTTTGAGCTTCGATATGCCTGAAGGCTGATCGATTTGGCCAAGCGCCCCAAAGCCTTGAGCCGCCACCCATGACATAGAGCCTGTCGGAACGCCGGACATGCAGGTCATGATGCCGCCGATGTTCACGAATGCGCAGTTGTACGGTCCGCCGGCGACAACGCCAATCCCTTTCACGCTCGATGAGTAGGCAACGCCATACTGGACTGCCATGAACGCACCAGACGACAGCCCGGATACTGAGGTCCGCGACGAATCAGCATGCAGAGTTGGAAGGGCCTGCGCCGCCAGGGCAGCTTGGCCGAGGCCCGCTACCGCCAACACGAGCGCGAGTAGCGCGGATCTGTTCACAAAGCAGGTCATGTGAGGCTCCAGCGCTGAGTCGCAGCGTACGAACGCAGGATCTGCGTTGCAGTGCAGCAAAGGGCTCTATTGAGCCTTTGTCTCTATCCCATTTGATGAGGGCTGCCCAAAGCGATGGAGCTTTCAGGCTTCGCGCTTCACTGCGCACTACCTTGGTGTCTGCAACGCTGCAGCGCTGCGGCGCTGGCGGTGACGTCTCGGTTGAAACGAAGTTCGGTTGCCCGTCCATGATCGTCGCGACTAGGCCGTTAAGAATATTGTGCTAACTACAAGCGTCTATACGATGGTGAGTGCGCCGAATGCTGCGGTCGACGCTGGGTCGCCAGGGTTCTTCTTCTGGTGAAGGCTGCACGTAGCCCGCAGGGGTGATTGATCGCCGCCGACCGACGCCTCGCGAGATTCTCCAGCGGCAAAGAAGGGGCCAATCCATGCTTCGATCCTCAAGGCGAGGTCAATCCATGGCTGGCTTGGCCATGGCAATGCTGGCCTTTGGCGTTGCCCTCGCCCTGGTGACGCCCAGAGCACCCTCGAATGTCGAGCCACCGCGCAAACCGATCCGGTTCGCCTCGAACGCCTCCTCGTCTTCTGCCGGGCGGTCGAGGCTCGATGAACTTCGCGATGAAGCGGGGAGTGGAAGCGAATTTGCGAACCTGCAACTCGCCACGGCCTTATTAGACAGGTACGACCCGACCGGCGACCGCGATGACCTCTACGAAGCCATCGTCTGGATCGACAGGCTGTGGGAGGCCTCTGGCCGGGCAGAACTGACTGCGCGCGTTGTGGCGCAGTACTGCACGCAACGTGTCGTGCGTTGGCATCGGATCTGCGTTCTGGGCGAATGCCGTCCCAGGCAGGCCCCTCGCTCCCGTTTCATCCAGCACTTTTCGGCTTTCCACCACCCAGGAGGTCGCTATGGACTTACTCAGGGTCATTCACGCATCGGTGCTCATGTACGTTGCAGTCGCCGCCTCTGCTTGTTACCAGCACAGCAGGCAATCGCTTGACGTTTCGAAAGTCGTTGAGAAGATTCAGGCCGTGGACGCCGACGCCGCTGAAGAGCGGCTCGATGCCTATTTTGGCGACCGGTTCTCAGAGGTGCAGAAGGCACTCGCGTCCAGGCCGAAGGACTCTGACGTCCCCAGCTTCTGAGGGCGCGGTCCGAAAAGCCGTGGCTGCCTTTTTCCAGCTGTGGGCGTCGCCTCGCCAGGCGCCTCGGGGCGCCATGCGTAAGCTTCTCGCGAGACTCACTCTGAGTGAGCCGAGACGTCAAATCTTGCTATTGCTGTAGTAGCGCGTAGCATCACACCGGTCCCGGTATCTCTCAGTGAAGTCCCCTGCCGCCGGTCCCGCTCGAGGACTGCTTCCAGCAGGGTGCTCGCCCTGCCGACGACTCGCAGGTCATTTCACTGCCAGTGAGCTTGAACGACGTTAGGCGGCCGCGTCGGTTCGAGGCAGTTGCTATCCGGCCGCTCATGGAAGGAGACGACATGGTCACCTACGTTGGTTTAATGAGCTTCACCGATAAGGGCATTCAAACGGTCAAAGACACGACCAAACGCGCCGCCGCCGCCAGAGAGGCTGCGAAGAAATTCGGCGTCAACATGCGGGAAATCCTCTGGACCATGGGAGAGTTCGACCTTGTTTCCATAATTGAGGCAGAGGACGAGCAGGCGCTGGCGGCGTTCAGCCTTGCCACGGCCACGCAGGGCAACGTGCGTTTTCATTCGCTTCGCGCGTATTCGAGCAGCGAGATGGACGCGATCCTCGCCAAGCTTCCATAGGTGCGTACTGATTACGGCCGGGTGCAAGGCCCCGATGGCCCCCGAACCCGCCCGCAGAGGCGGGGTTGTCATTTCTGAGAGAGGGCCAAGGTCGCGAATGTCGCTCGACGTGCGTTACTGGTAGGTGAACCCACGTACGGATGGCGCTCAGCTGGAACAGCTCCAGACTGCTTGCGCGGTTGAGCGCATAGATCAGCTTCTAGTCGATACCTTGCGGGTTCACTGGGTCGTCATTTTCGCGTTGCAGGCGCTGGGGTGAAGTCCTCGTAAGCGTGGCCTCAGGGCCCTTTGTCGGAATCGTGCCGCGATGAGCAAGATCGCCTGCTACACGTTCACGAGCGACAGGTAGTCGAGAAGCGTCGTCCCGCCGAGGGTTGCGAAGGGTAGAAGCACCGCCTTAAGT
>NZ_JBFUIU010000251.1:0-11507 GCF_056401695.1 Variovorax sp. P4_D9 | reverse complement strand
TCCGAACAGATCGTCGCGGCGGCGGATCGATATGGCGCCGACCTGATCGTCATCGGCCACCGCCAGCGCAAGCTGCTGAGTCGCCTGGCCGAGACCTCCCTGGCCAAGCGCGTCATCGACCATGCGCATTGCTGCGTGCTCGTCGCCGGTCGAGCTCCGTCCTGATCCCGTCTGACGAATGAACATCGACAGCCCCTTCCGACATGATCCAGGCACCGTGCTGGTCGCGCTCCAGTTCGCGCTGATCGCTGTCCTGGCGCTGCTCGCAGCGCCTGAATTCCTCGGCCTTCGTGCCCCTGCAGGGGCCTGGGTGCTGGCAGTCCTGGGCGTCCTGCTGGGGTTCTGGTCCCTGGCCTGCAATCGGCCCGGAAACTTCAACATCCGGCCGACGCCGCGCGCGGGCGGACAGCTGGTGCAAGGCGGCCCCTACCGCTGGATCCGCCACCCGATGTACAGCGCCGTCATGACCTGCGGGGTGGCGTGTTCCTGGGCTGCCGGTTCCGTCTGGGGCTGGCTCTGCGTTGCCGCGCTGGCGATCGTGCTCGGCATCAAGGCCGAGGTGGAGGAGCAATGGCTGCTGGTGGCGCATCCAGGCTATGCCGCCTACCGCACCCGGACACGCAGATTCCTGCCGGGCATCTTCTGATCACCCCAGCCGGCTACGCCGCATTCGCCAGGCGCCCCCGCGCGATCGATGGCGCATGGCCCACGCCACCCGCGGCCGCGACGATCGCCTCGGCCAGGAAATCCGCATCCCGCGCGACGCCCGAGAAGCGCCCCGAACCCCAGGTGTGAAGCCAGGGCAGTCCGACGAAGTAGAGCCCCGGCTGCCCCGTCACGCCGCGCAGGTGCACCGGTTCGCCGCGCCCGTTGAACACAGGCGCATCGACCCAACCGAAGTCAGGCAGGAAGCCGATGCACCAGACCACGCTGGTGATGCCTGATTCGCGCAGGCTCAGCCGGGTGCGCTCCTGCGCGGGCTGCCAGACCGGCACATAGGGCTCTTCCGGCGGCGCATCGATGCCCCGGCTCGCGATGAACTTGTCGATCGAGGCGTTGATGCCATTGAAGATGCGGTCCGCATGGTCGAGGTTCTGGCGCAGGTTCGGCTGAAACTCGAGTTCGTCGCCGTCGAGGCCGGTCATGAGGCCGTACAACGCCATTCCTTCCACGGCAAAGCGCCGGAGGTCGATGTCGCGCCCGCCGTCGCGGCCCGTGACATAGTGGTTCGTGTTGTCGCGAACGCCTTCGCGCAGCGGATGCGCGGTGACGGGCATGTCGTAGTAGTCCATCTCCGCCAGCCAGTCGACCACGTCCTTGCCACGGTAGAAGCGAGCGCAGCGCGGCGCATTGCCGGTGGCGAGATAGACCTTTCGCCCGGCCAGGTGCAGGTCTTCGGCGATCTGCGCGCCCGACTGGCCACAGCCGACCACCAGCACCGCCCCTCCAGGCAACTGTGCCGGGTTTCGATACTGGGCCGAGTGGTACTGAACGATCGAGCCCGGCAGCTTCTCGGCCATGCGCGGCACCACCGGCTTGTGGTAGCCGCCCGAAGCCACGACCACCTGGCCGGCGGTGAAGCTGCCGGCGCTGGTCAGCACCGTGTAGCGGTCGGCATCGCCGGCCCGCGACACCTTCTCGACGGTCACGCCCTCGATCGCCGGCGCCTGCACCTGCTCGACGAAGCCGGCCAGCCACTGGTTGATCTCGTCCTTGACCATGAAGCCGTGCGGATCGTCGCCCTGATAGGACCAGCCGGGCAGATTGCATTGCCAGTTGGGCGTGACGAGGCAGAAGGAATCCCAGCGCTGCGTGCGCCAGCTGTGGACCAGCGTGCGCTTCTCGATCACCAGGTGGTCGATGCCGCGCTGTTGCAGGCAATGGCTCATCGACAGGCCGGCCTGGCCGCCGCCGACGATGATGACGCTGTAGTGGATGGTCTTGGGGGGCATCGTGATCTTTCGGATGGGAACTGAAGGGCGTCAGTCGAAGGCCACGACCGTGACCTCGGCATCGGGTTGGCCGGCGAAGCGGCCGGCGATGTGCTCGATCTCGGCGAGCTGGTCCATGGCCTGCGAACAGGCGAAGCCGAACTTGGCGCGGACCCGCTCCGAAGCGATGGCCAGCGCTTCGCGGGCACGCCGGAGAAAATCGTCCAGCGCATAGGTCTGGCCTGGCCGCAAAAAGTCCTGGACCACGAGGGATGGCGAGTAGCAGCGCGTCTCGCGCTGGTCGGGCCAGCGAACGCTGAAGTGCATGACGGGCATGGGGTTCTCCTGTTTCTTTCGGAGTCGACTCAGGGCGTGACGGAAGCGGGCTGCGAACGCACGGTGCGCAAGCCCTCGCGATAAAGCAGCGCATGCCGCTGTGCGCTGGCGGCCCAGCTGAACTGCCGGCCCAGGCGCTCGGCCGAGCGCGCGATCCGGTCGCTGTCGCGGGTATCGATCGCGCGGCCCAGCGCGCTCGCGATCGACGCCGGATCCTGCGGATCGGCCCACTCGCAATCGGCGTCGTTCAGGTGCTCGGTGAAGGGCGCGATGCGCGACACCACCACCGGCACGCCGCTGGCCAGCGCCTCGAGCACCACCAGGCCGAAGCCCTCGAGCAGCGACGGCATCGCCACCACCCCGGCTAGCCGGTAGAGGCCGGGCATGTCGTCGTCGGCCAGCGGTCCGGTGAGCACGATGGGCTGGCCCGGGCCGATGACCAAGCCGCTCGCCTGCGCCAGCGCCTTGAAATCGAGCGTGTAGCGAGCATGGTCCAGCAGGCTCGCCCCGCCGGCGATGACCAGCTGCGCATGAGGACGCTGCGCACGCAGCCGCACGAAGGCCTGCAGCAGCCGCACCGTGTTCTTGCGCGCCTCGACGCCACCGACCATCAGCACCACCGGCGCGCCGATGTGGATGCCGAGGCGCTGGCCGAGCGCCGCGTCGTYGGGCCGGCTCACGGCGCTGAAGCGCGTGCGGTCGATGCCATTGCTGATTTCCGACGCACTGACGCCATGCTGCTGCGCCAGGATGTCGCGCCACATCCGGCTGGCGCAGAACACCTGGCTGGCGCGCCGAAACCCGCGTGACTGCCAGGCCATCAACTGCGCCGAGGCGAAGATTTCGAGGTGATGCACCGTGCGCGCGAACCCATCGATGAGACCCGCATCCGCGAGGTCGGCTAGCGCATTGCCGCCGATCGGATCGTGCGCATGCAGCACGTCGAAGTGCGTGCGCTCGAGCCGAATCGCCAGATGGTCGCGAAAGGCCTCGATGCGGGTGGCGACCATCTCGACCATGTCCATCGGCACGCCGCCCACCGGCACCAGTTGCGTGGCGCAACGCAGCGGCCGGAAGAAGCGCTGCCCCGGCGCCGCCGGTGCCATCACCGTAACTTCGTGCCCGGCGTTGTGCAGCGCATGGGCGAGTTCGATCGTGTGAACCACGCCGCCGCGCGGATTGACCGAATGCGTCAGCAGCCCGATCCTGAGCGGCGCGCGATCCGACATGTCATTCATGCGCGCCCTGCGCAGCGGCAGCCTCGCGAATGAATGCATCGTCGTTCAGGTCCCACAGCAATTCACGCTCGCTGCTTCGGCTCAGAACGAGCTGGCGCGAGTCATCGACCTGCCCGACCATGGCGCAGGCGATGTCGCGCGCGGCAAAGCGGCGCTTCACCTCGCCGACCTTCGAAGGCCGCACGCTCAGGACGAAGCCGAAACTCGGGAAGGCGCCGAGCCATCGCGGCAAGGGTGCATCCGGCGGTCTGGGGATCGCATCGACATCGATCGTCGCCCCGACGCCCGAGCATTCGAGCAGCATCAAGGCGGTGCCGACGGCGCCGGCCATGCTGATGTCCTTGGCGGCGTCGCAGAGGCCATCTTCGGCCAGCCGCGGCAGCAGTTCGAGATCGCCGCGCAGTCGTWCGGCTGGCGCCGTGGTCGATGCATTCCAGTACGGGAACGGCTCCTCGTAGGCGCCGCGCAGGTCGATCGCCATCAGCAGGCTGTCACCCGGCCGCGCATCGAAGCTGGTCAGCAGGCGCTTCGCCCGGCCCAGGATGGCGACCGCCAGCTGCGGCCGCTCGCTGCGATTGTTGCTGTGGCCGCCGACGATCGGCACGCCGTAGCGCCCGGCTGCCGCCATCATGCCCTTCAGCATCGGAGCCGCCGGGTCCATGCCCGCGCTCCACAGCGCATCGACCACGGCGAGCGGCCGGCCGCCCATGGCGTATATGTCGCTGACGTTGACCATCACGCCGCAATAGCCGGCGAACCATGGCATGCGAACGATGAAGTCCTCGACCAGCCCTTCGATCGCGAACAGCAGGTAGCCGCCCTGGCCGTCGGGCAGTGCCGCGCAGTCGTCGCCGATCGGCACCGCCTGGGAGAGGTCGGCGCTGCCCTTGGGCAGCGCCCGGCCAAGCGCCGAAACGACGTCGCTGATGTCGCGCTTGTGCGCAAAGCCGCGGCTGGCGCGCAGCGCGGCGCTGAGTTCGGCGAGGCTCATCGGGCGCTCCGAGCGCGCGAGACGAAACCGCTGACCGGGTCATGGCAAGGCGGATAGAAATCGAGCGCCGCCCGCATCTCGGCATGCGGCCGACCATGCACCACGCGTTCGCCTTCCAGCGTCCAGTGCAGCTTCTGGAACAGCGGCACGTTCTGCGACTGCACATGCGCGTGGAAGGCGGTGCAGCCCTGCGCATGCGCCCGGCACACCGCGAGGCGAATCAGCGTCGCACCGAGATGGCCCTGGCTCCTGAAGGCCGGATGCACCGCCAGTCGCGAGCCCCACCAGACCTGCGGCGCGCTCTCGTGGATGCGCACCGTGCCCACCACCTGGTCGGGCATGCCACCGATGCACGACATCGCCACCAGCAGCTGGGCGCGGTCATCGAGGGCATCGCGATCGTCGCCGACGAAGATGCCCTGCTCGATGCAGAACACCGCGCGCCGCAGCGCATGCGCCTGCTCACGCTCCCAGTGCTGCGCGGCCTCGCGCACCAGGAACTCGACCGGCTGGTACTGCACGGCCGGCTCCAGCCGGTCATCGACGATGCAGCCCATGATCAGCTTTCGTAGACCGACAGCGAGGAGCAGGCGCCGCACTTGCCGCAGCCCGCCTTGATGTCGCTCGAACGCAGGTTGGCGGCAGACACCATGCGGCCGAGCGGCTCGAGGATCGCCTTCATAAACGCCGGCGTCGGCGCCGGATGGTCTTCGAGCGGCGTCCCGCTGATCGGCACGAAAGGCACGACGAAGGGATAGACGCCGAGCGACAGCAGGCCCGCGCAGTTCTCCAGAATGGCCTCGCGCGTGTCGCCGAGGCCGGCCAGAATGTAGGTGCTGACCTGGCCGCGGCCGAAGACGCCGACCGCGGCCTCGAAGGCCGTCATGTAGCGCGCCAGCGGCACGCTCGCCTTGCCGGGCATGATGCGTTCGCGGACTTCGGGCGTCACCACTTCCAGGTGCATGCCAAGCGTGTCGATACCGGCCACCTGCATGCGGCGGAACCAGCGGTCGTCGTCGGGCGGCTCGCACTGGCCCTGGATCGGCAGGTCGACCGCCGCCTTGATCGCGAAGGCGCTTTCGCACAGGATCTGCGCCCCGCGGTCGGTGGCGTTCGGCGTGCCGGTGGTCAGCACCATGTGCTTCACGCCGTCGAGCAGCACGGCGACGCGGGCGACCTCGGCGAGCTGCTCGGGCGTCTTGCGCGCGATGGTCCGGCCGGCCGCCAGCGACTGGCCGATCGCACAGAACTTGCAGCTCTTGCGCCGGCTCTCGTAGCGGATGCAGGTCTGCAGCACCGTGGTCGCCAGCACGTCGCTGCCGTGCAGGGTCGCGATCTGCGAATATGGCACGCCGTCGAAGGTCTGCATCGCGTAGAAGCGCGGCTGCTTCGGAAAGCTGATGCTGGCGATCGGGATGCTGCCGCGCGTAATCGTGCTGCGGCCTTCGGCGTCGGGCGCCTGCGCCGTGAAGGGCGAGTTCCAGGCCGTCGAGGTATGGACCGGCACCATGATCGTGTGGCCGTCGACCGTCACGGCCTTGTGGTCCGAAGGGCCGGCGCCGCCACGGCGGCTGGCCGCCCCGGCGCTCGGATCAACAAGCCGCAACCCGAAGGACTGCAGCTCGGTCATCAGTTGCCGGCTCGCCGGCGCGGGGGGATGGGCGATCGTGGTCATGGGGGGTCCCGTGAGCGAGGGTTGAAGAAGATTCGGCGGCGGCCGCGGGCATCGCGAAGGTGGTCGCCGCGGGACGGTCGTTGATGGCCAGACTCAGCAATTCGGGCCGCGCGTAGTGGCCGACCGAATCCATCATCCGTTTGCGCTTGCTGATCAGCGCCATGTCGAGATCGGCGATCACCATGCCTTCGCCCTCGGTCAGCGGCGGCGCCAGGTGCTTGCCCTCGGGCGAGACGATCGCGGTGTGGCAGCCGCCGCGCAGCGCCTTCTGCAGGCCGGCATCGGGCGTGACGGCGGCGATCTGGGCGTCGGTGAGCCAGCCGGTGGCGTTGATCACGAAGCAGCCCGACTCCAGCGCGTGGTGCCGGATCGCCACTTCCATCTGCTCGGCGAAGATCGGGCCGACCAGCGAGCCCGGGAACTGGGCGCAGTGGATCTCCTCGTGCTGGGCCATCAGGCTGTAGCGCGCCAGCGGGTTGTAGTGTTCCCAGCAGGCCAGCGCGCCGACCCGGCCGACGGCCGTGTCGACCACCCGGAGCCCGGCGCCGTCGCCCTGGCCCCAGACCATGCGTTCGTGGTACGTCGGCGTGATCTTCCGGCGCTTGAGCGCCAGCGTGCCGTCGGCATCAAACACCAGCTGGGTGTTGTAGAGGCTGCCATGGTCGCGCTCGTTGACGCCGAGCACCACCACCACCCCGCAGGCCCGGGCCCGCTCGGCCACGGCGGCCGTGACCGGCCCCGGCACCACCACCGCGCGCTCCATCAGCCGCAGGTGCGCCGGGCCCTGGAGCACCGGCGGCTGGACAAAGGAGAAGTAGGGGTAGTACGGTACGAAGGTTTCGGGAAAGACCACGATCCGGGCACCCTTGCGGGCCGCCTCGTCGATCGCTTCGCAGACCTTCGCCAGCGTGCCGCCGGGGTCGTCGAAGTCCGGTGCGATCTGGACCGCGGCGGCCCGCACGCTGCGCGGCGGGAATGGGCTCGTCGTCATGGCGATCGCCTTACAGCGTCCAGGTGTCGAGGATGAAGGCGTTGGCCTTGCGGTGCAGCAGCACGATGTCCAGCACGTCGAGCGGATTGATCGGCACGATGCCGGGGATCAGCGAGCCTTCGCCGTGGCCGTAGAGCGCCTGCAGCGCAAAGCGGCAGGCGTAGACCTTGCCGCCCTCCTCCATGAACTTGACGAGTTGCTTGTTGAAGTTCTGGTGGCCCGGGAAGGCTTCGTCGCCGAGCGTCGGGAAGCCGCGCTGGACGCCCAGCGTCACGCCCGGGCCGTACAGCAGGATGGTGGTCTCGAAGCCCTTGCGCTTGAGGCGCGTGGCCTGCAGCAGGTTCACGAAGCCGATCGAGCCTTCGAAGGCGACGGTGTGGAAGGTGACCAGGGCCTTCTCGCCCGGGTCGGCTTTCACGTCCTCGAAGACCTTCTCTTCGTAGTCGACGAGATAGTCGCCGGTGGCGTGGGGTGCGTGAGTGACTTTGGGCATGCTTGCTCCGAAAAAAATTGAATGAAAGGTGTTGCGCGCCCTCTCCATTCGCATGCGCCGTGCCATCGCCGGCGGCTCTCGATGCGATCAATGCACGATCAATCAAGGGCTGCGCGCGATGCGATGCCAAAAAACAATCCTGGGCCTCGCTCGCGACCCGCCGGGGGTAGCCTTTGCCCCCTTGTTTCGCACTCGATTGAGGCGCTTTCGATGCAATCAATGCACCCGATCAATGGTTCCCGACGCACGCTATCGATGCATTCGCCTTCCGCGGGGCCGGCACGCTTCATGCGTTCAATCCCAGACATCGATGCAATCAATCCATGCGATCAAGTCCGCCATGAACAAACTCACCCAGCATTGGCAGAAGCGCCTGGAGGCCAGCCCGAAGCCTGCTTATCTGCTACTCGCCGACCTGATCGCCGACGACATCCGGACCGGGCGCCTGAGCGCGCGCGACCAGTTGCCGACGCTGCGCGACTTGGCGGTTGAGCTGCGGCTCAACTACACGACCGTGGCGCGCGGCTACGCCGAGGCGCGCAAGCGCGGATTGATCGATTCGCGCTCGGGCAGCGGCACCTTCATCCGCGGCGTCAGCCCGAGCCTCCCGCTGCGCGGCGGCGGCGGCGCCGAGATGACGATGAACCTGCCGCCCGAGCCGCAGGATGCGGCGCTGGTCGAACGGATGAGCCAGTCGGCCAGCCGCGTGATGGCCGAGGCGGGCCTGTACGAGCTGCTGCGCTACCAGGACTTCGGTGGCTCGGCGCGCGACCGCGAGGCCGGCATGCAATGGATCCGCCCGCGGATGCCCGACTGCCGGCTCGACCAGATGCTGGTCTGCCCGGGCATCCACAGCGTCCTGGCCGCGCTGTTCTCGCAGCTCGCGCGCCCAGGCGAGCTGATCTGCGTCGAGGCGCTGACTTATCCGGGCGTCAAGGCCATCGCCACGCAGCTGGGCATCCAGCTGCACGCGCTGCCGCTCGACGAGGAAGGCCCGATGGGCGAATCCTTCGAGCACGCCTGCAGGACCCTCAAGCCCAAGGCGCTCTACTGCAATCCGACACTCAACAACCCGACCACCGCCACCATCTCGCGCGCCCGGCGCGAGGCGCTGGCCGACATCGCGCTGCGCTACGCGATCCCGATCATCGAGGACGACGCCTACGCCCTGCTGCCGCGCCAGGTGCCGCCCGCGATCGCCACGCTGGCACCGGAGCTGACCTACTACATCACCGGTTTCTCGAAGACGCTGGGCGCGGGGCTGCGCAGCGCCTACGTGCGGTCGCCGGGCGCGCGGCAGTCGCAGCGGCTGGCCGGCGCGCTGCGCGCGACCACCGTGATGGCCTCGCCGATCACCAACGCGCTGGCCACGCTGTGGGTCGAGGACGGCACCGCCGACGCGATGCTGCAGGCGATCCGCAGCGAGTCGGGCGTGCGCCAGGCGCTGGCAACCCGCCACCTGGGGGCGCACGGCATTGCCGCGCAGAGCGAAGGCTTCCACCTGTGGCTGCCGCTGAGCTCGGCCTGGAGCACGGTCGAGTTCGCCTCCTACCTGCGCTCGCAGAACGTCGGCGTCGTCGCCAGTGCGGCCTTCTCGACCGACGGCTCACCCCCCGAGGCGGTGCGGATCTGCCTGGGCGGCCCGATGTCGCGCGACGAATGCGACCATGCGCTGCGGCTGATCGCCGACACGCTGGCCCATCCGCGGCATCCGCACGCCACGGTCATGTAGCCCCGCGCGGCTCAGTCGCGGGACGCTTGGGGCGAACGCGGATGCCAGCCGACGGCGGCGCCGAGCCTGCGCAGGGTGCGCGATCGGGGCAGGTCGCGCGCCAGCGGCGGCAGCGACAGCGCCAGCAGCAGCGCGGCGAGCGGCAGCGTGCAGACGAAGCCGACGTACTTGAAGCCCAGCGCCCCGACGATGCCGCCCAGCACGAACATGCCGACCAGGCCGCTGGCCAGGCGGATGCGCTGCGGGTTGTGGTGCACCCGGGTCGGCGCACCACGGGCGGCCCGGTTCCAGTAGAAGAGCTTGCCCAGTTCCATGCCCAGGTCTGTGATGTTGCCGGTCATGTGCGTGGTGCGAATGCYGCCGCCCGAGGTCTTCGATGCCACGGCGTTCTGCAGGCCCATGATGAACGACAGCAGCAGCACCGTGAGCGGCACCGCGAAGGGCGTGTTCCAAGTCAGCGTGATGGCGCCCATGAGGCCGAAGGGAAGCATCAGCACCGCCTCGAGCAGCAGCGGTAGCGCATAGACGCCGTGCAGGCGATTCTGTCGCCCCCAGTTCACCAGCATCGCGCAGACCGCCGCCCCGCTCAGGAACGCGAGCACGGCGCCCAGTGCGTTGAGCAGCAGCTTCGCATTGCCCAACACCAGGCCGTCCGCGAGCTGCGAGGCGAAGCCGGTCATGTGCGAGGTGTACATGTGAAGCACCAGGAAGCCGCCCGCGTTGACCGCCCCCGCATTGAAGGCCAGCAGCAGTCCCAGGACCTTGTTGGTCGAGGGCGCCCGATGGCGGTTGGTGAGGAAACGCAGGCGGCGCATGGCTGTTCGGTCACCGCCCCTGCGGCAACTGATCCCGCAGGCCGAGAATCGCCTCGGCCACCGCCTCGATCCCTGCATCCGTCAGATCGCCCGCCGCGACCTTCGCCCGCTGCGGCCAGCGGCTGAAGTGCTTCGCCTGCGAGCGCTCGTAATGCGGGTCGTAGTGCAGCACCATCAGCTGCGCGAACAGCGGCGCCAACTCGCCTTCGCGCGCCCACTGCTGCCAGCGCTCCACCACCGCCTTGCCCTGCAGTTCCTTGAGCTTGCCGAGCTGGCCGGCCAGGGCCTCGCGGTCGTCGCCGAGGTAGGCGTAGTCGCGCAGCAGATAGGCCAGCCGCACCTCGGGATCGGCCTGCACCTCGATGCAGTCGGACTCGCGCATGCGCGCCACCAGCGGGATCGGCAGCGACAGGCGCCCGATGCGCGCGCTTTCGCCTTCCACATACAGAGGCCGCGACAGGTCCAGCGCATCGAAGCAGCTCGCGATGCGGGTCTCGAACTGCTTCTGCGAAGGCTGCGGCACGCCGGGCAACGCGCCCAGCAGCGAGCCCTTGTGGCGGGCGTGGTGCTCGAGATCGAGCACCTGCTCGCCGCGCGCGGCCAGCGCCTGCAGCACGCGCGTCTTGGCGCTGCCGGTGGCACCGCAGATCACGCGCAGCTGCAGTTGCGGGCAGATCGCCTCGATCTGCGCCAGCACATGATGGCGAAAGCTCTTGTAGCCGCCGGCCAGCTGCTGCGCGTCCCAGCCGACCAGCCGCAGCCAAGTCACCATCGAGCCGCTGCGCAAGCCCCCGCGCCAGCAATAGACCAGCGGCTTCCAGTTCGCGGGCCGGTCGGCGAACTGCTCGCGCAGATGGCGTGCCAGGTTGGCCGCGACCATCGCGCCGCCGACCCGGCGGGCCTCGAAGGCGCCGGTCTGCTTGTAGAGCGTGCCGACGATGCGCCGCTCCTCGTCGTCAAGCACCGGACAATTGATCGCGCCCGGAATGTGGTCGAGCTCGAATTCGGCCGGCGAGCGGGCGTCGATCAGCGTGTCGAAGGCCGGGATGTCGGCCACCCGCGTCGGCGGGCGATGCCGCGGGTCGTCCTCACGCATAGGCAGGCCCCAGTCCACGGCGCAGCCGCGCGCTGGCCATGTCGACCAGCACCACCAGGCCGAACATCGCTACCAGCACGGTCATGGCCTGTTGCTGCTGGAAGATCGACAGGTGAAAGTAGAGCAGCTGGCCGAGCCCGCCGCCGCCGACAAATCCCAGCACGGTGGCCATTCGAATGTTCATCTCCCAACGATACAGCGTGTAGGCC